>JAJZUD010000002.1 GCA_021848625.1 Pseudomonadota bacterium | reverse complement strand
CGGAATCATGGGCTTGATTTAACACACATATCCAGCGTATGTTAATCAAGCAATTAATCAAACGACTTTATCACAAGTCGCACCATCCGAAGCGATGTATATTGCGCATGTCGCAAAAGCGACCTGAGTTTAGGCTAAAGGCTAGTAAACTAGCCATTCGCTTAAGTTAGGGCTTTTTTAAAAAAAGATGTGGATAACTTGTTACAAATGGGGGTGTTTAGAGTCAAGAATATTGATTATATGCGGCCTACAAATCTGAAAAGTAATAGCCCGAAAATATCACATGATTTCAATATTAAAAAAACGATGCTTTAGAAGGTCTAAAAAATACCTTTGAGCAAAAATATCTTGACTTAAGCTCGCCCACTATGATAAGCTTTCTGACGGGTTGCACACGTTTCTCTTCATCGCTAACGCATGGAGACAAAAATGCTTAACCAGCATAACGAGTTGATCAGCTCTCAAAAAGTTGATGGTGCGTGCTTAAGCCCCAAGAGAAGATGGGCGACTGTTAAAATGATGCCAGAGATTTATCCTGGTATCGTTACAGAGTCCGGCTTGAGGTGGACGATCTTTAATGAATTCCAAAATGGATTTCATCAATGCGTCCGCCGCATGGGGGGAAAGGTACTCATCGACTTGGACGAGTTCGAGACCTGGATCGATTCTTCGAAAAGAGAATCGTATTCTGGCTCTAGCCGTCCGAGTTGGAAGTAGCACCGAAAGAGCCTCTTTCTTTTTATCAGATTGAGGCTCTTTTTTTTGCTTTCTACCGCAAGCGGTAGAGCCCGCAAACCACCAGGCCGATTACCCCCGCACCTGCGATCATCTGCAAGTCGGGTACGGGCAGGTAGACACCCAAGCAATTATGCAAAACTGTTTGACCGCCAAAGCCGATTAGCAAAAGCAAGGCAACGGGCGTTAGGCTATGCTGACAAGCTCTAAATGTTTGCACCCCTGCGCCAATCAAAAGCCCCCAGTGATAAAATGGCAAGTAGCCGTTAAGGTAATGGGTCTTATCCGTAAAAAAGACCAGCCCAAACATCGCCCCCGCAAAGATCATATGAATTAATGCTCGCTCGATTGAAAAGGCGTATTTGAACATGGCAATCTGCTTTACCATGAAGACGTCCAGCTTCCCCATTTCTGACTGAGATTTTTTGTTGTTCGCACTTTCTGTTTTTACCATTTCGTTTTCCTCACTTTGTTTATTTTAAAAAACCATCCCCTGGGGGCGAAAAACAAAGTTTGAAGGCCGCAGGCTGACTGAATGAGTGCTTGTGTCAAGGTGGACAGAAGAAGCGCAGCGACGAGGATTACCTTGACATGAGCTTTCAGGCTGTACCATGGCTCCACCCCAGGGGATGTTCTTCGATGCTCTGAGTTAAGCTGGAACGGAGTGCAGGCTTTCTACTTCAAACAATTGATCGGAGAGCAACCGCTTCCAAAATGGAAACAGTTCGATGAGCGTACCGCCATTGCATCTCGTCCCGATTTTTGCTACAATTCACTTAACATAGTCGCCACGCCTCTTAACAATGCGCAACCTTGGCGGCTTTTTTTATACCTATTTTCAGGAAAAACGATGGCAATACCTTATGCAAAGCCAGCCCTCACATTTGACGAACAAATTGATCAGCTTATTGCACGCGGCATTCAAATAGGGGACAAAAAATTAGCTGCTGAGCAGCTTTCCTGCATCAGCTATTATCGACTGAGCGCCTATTGGTACCCGTTTCGCCTCCGAGATGGAAAAGGTCAAGTTTTAAATCAGATGATTCCGAATACTGAGTTTGCTGAAATTATCGCCTTGTATGAATTTGATCATCAATTGCGAATCTTAATTCTAGATGCGATTGAGCGCGTTGAAGTCGCAATACGCACACAAGTGACTTACCATTTATCTCATACCTATGGCGCATTTGGCCATACTCATGCCCATAATTTTCACCCTCAATTTGCTCATTCAGCTTGGCTTACGAATATTGAAGACGAAACAAAACGCTCGAATGATGAATTCATTCGGCACTACAAAAGCAAATATGAAGGCTTCCCTACTATTCCGTTATGGATGCTCACTGAAGTGATGAGCCTGGGCAGTTTATCGCGCCTGTATTCCGGTTTAAAAAATGAAGATAAAAAGGTGGTTTCGCAGCACTTTGGCGTTCACCATAAACGGCTCACGGACTGGCTGCATACCCTCACGTACATTCGCAATATTTGTGCGCATCATAGCCGACTTTGGAACCGTGAATTAGCAATTCGCCCCGATCAGGTCAAAGAAAAAGAATGGAAAGCACCCACTACCCCCCGAAATGACCGCATCTTCTATATCTTGCTTATGCTACGCCATCTCCTTAATGCAACAAATAACAGCCATGACTGGACTGTCCAGATTGATCAATTGATCGAGCCTTTTTCCAAAGAGGTGAAGTGGCGAGCGGCGATGGGCATACCTGAGAACTGGAAAAAACACCCAATTTGGAAAGTTTGATCAAGTCGTTTTACGCGCATAATACTTAAAGCTCCATAATTACAGGGGAACAACACCGATTCTAAAATTCCTTGATAGGGTTCGATAAAAAGCACAAATATAAGCTGTCAAGCCAATATTACCTTGAAGTTCGATCATAAATAGACTAGACTTTTTCAAGTTAAAACACTTTAGGTTGAAATTTTGTCCCTGCCTGGAATTGAAGATCCTTTTGGTCGAAAATTTTCGTATTTGCGACTGTCTGTTACTGATGTCTGCAACTTTCGTTGTGACTATTGTCTGCCTAATGGATATCAAGGCAAGCCAAAACAATTTTTGACCGTGCCGGAGATCCGCCGCCTGGTGACGAGTTTTGCAGAATTAGGCATGCAAAAAATACGCTTGACAGGCGGTGAACCCACGGTTCGAAAAGATTTTTTGGAGATTGTCACCACCGTTGCAACCACGCCAGGCGTGAAAAGCGTTGCCCTGACCACCAATGGTTATCAACTGATGGATCAAGTGCGGGCATTTTATGACTCGGGAATCAGTGCATTAAACGTGAGCATCGATACCTTGAACCCTGAAAAATTTCAGCGCATTACGGGGCATAATCGCCTGCCTCAAATTTTAAACGGCTTAAAACAGGCCCAAATGCTTGGTTTTAAACAAGTCAAAGTCAATGCGGTATTGCTAAAAGACATCAACGATATTGAATTACCGCTTTTTTTGAACTGGATTAAACACGAAAACCTCAGCCTGAGGTTTATCGAACTCATGCAGACCGGCACCAATCAGGATTATTTTAAACGCCACCACCTCAGTGCGGACTCTATTCGTCAGCGACTTTTAGAACAAGGCTGGATCGCTCAAGAAAGAGCAATTGATGCGGGCCCTGCAATTGAATTAAGCCACCCTGATTATGTTGGCCGAATTGGTTTAATTGCCCCCTATTCCAAAGATTTTTGTACCAGCTGTAACCGCTTGCGCGTTTCCGCCACGGGCAATTTGCATCTTTGCTTGTTTGGTGAATTAGGCTATTCTTTGCGATCTTTATTGCAAAGTGATGAGCAAAAAGAGACGCTCAAGGATAAAGTGATTACTTGTTTGCAACACAAAAAAATCTCGCATTTTCTCCATGAAGGGGAAACGGGAATGAATCAGCATTTTTCGACCATCGGAGGGTAGACATGTATCAAATGGTGAATGTTTCGGACAAAAAAGCGACTTTTCGCAAAGCCTTGGCCATGGGGGAAATTTTTGTAGGAAAAGCAGCATTTGACTTGATCAAGCAACGGCAGTTGCCCAAAGGAGACGCCCTGGTTTTGGCTGAAATTGCCGGGATCATGGGTGCTAAAAAAGCATCTGACCTCATTCCGTTGTGTCACCCCATGAGCTTAGACCATGTGGATGTCAAAACAGAATTGCATGACGACAAGGGCATGATCAGAGTGTATTGTACGGCAGCAACCACAGCAAAAACAGGCGTTGAGATGGAGGCTTTGGCAGGCGTCAACGCGGCTTTGCTGGCTATTTATGATCTCACCAAAATGGTGGAACCTGCCTTGACCATTTCAAATGTCCGCCTTTTAATTAAAGAGGGTGGAAAAAGTGGCCGCTGGCTTCATCCTGATGGTCTTCCTGATTCGCTTTCTCATTTAAAAAATCCTCCTCAACCCAAACAAGTTTTAGCAGGTGTACGGGTGGCAACACTCACCATTAGCGACCGCGCCTATGCCAAAAAATACGCCGATGAATCGGGTTTGCTTTTAAACGAAGCCCTTAAAAATTTAGGTGCAGAAATCTGTGACTACACCATTTTACCCGATGATAAAGCCCTACTCACTGCACATCTGCAAAAATTAACCGCCTCCAATGCACCCCAACTGATTGTCAGCACGGGGGGCACGGGATTGTCGCCACGGGATGTCACCCCCGAAGTATTGGAAGCCGTTTGTGAGCGCATTATTTCAGGATTTGGCGAAGTTTTGCGCTATGAGAGTGCGCACCTGTATACCCCATTCTCCTGGCTGAGCCGTTGTATGGCCGGTTCGATTAAAAACACCTTAATCATTGCATTGCCGGGTCGCCCCAAAGCCGTACGGGAAGGCGTGGCCATTTTACACGAGCTGTTGCCTCATGCCTTTACCATGTTAAACGAGGGCAATCATGATTCAGTATGAGGAGGCACTGGCACTCATTAAAGCGGCTGCAGAAGACCTTAAAGCTGAAACTCGCCCCATTGCTAAGGCACAGGGTTATATCAGCGCAGAGGCAGTGTATTCACGCGTCAAGCTACCCTCTTTTGACAATTCAGCGATGGATGGCTTTGCCCTGCGGGCTTGTGATACCCAGGGTGCTTCTTTATCAACGCTAGTTTCATTTAAAATAGTCACCACTATTGCCGCAGGCGATGCGCCTCAGCAACGCGATTTTTTGCCCCAGACGGCTTGTGAAATCATGACAGGCGCAGTGCTCCCTACAGGTTTAGATGCTGTGGTTCGCATTGAAGATGTGACGATAAAAGGCGATACCGTCCACCTGCGCAAGCCTTTAAAACCAGGCGAAAATATCCGTTACGCAGGTGAGGATTTTGATCAGGGCAGCCTGATCATGCAAAAGGGCACCCTCATTCAAGCTGAACAGATCATGGCACTTGCAGCGCTAGGCGTGACCACCGTTCAAGTCATAAAAAAGCCCATTGTGCGAGTCATCACCACAGGCAGTGAGCTGGTCCATACCTCAAACCATCCACTTGAATCAGGGAAAATCTACAATTCAAATGGCGCCTACCTGGATGCCCTGTTTCAAAAAATGGGAGTGGATGATTATCAATCTTACAGTGTTCCTGATGAAGCCAAAACCTTTATCCAGCGCATGAAGGCGGAGACAGAAGGCAGCCATCCAGCAGATCTTATCATTACAACAGGCGGTGTTTCAGCAGGGAAATGGGACTTTGTCCCCGAAGCGTTAAAGCATTTAGGGGCAGAGATTATTTTTCACAAAGTCAATATTCGCCCAGGAAAACCCATTCTTTTCGCCAAGCTCGGCAAAACCTGTATTTTTGCTCTGCCAGGCAATCCCGTGTCTACGGCCGTAGGATATCGATTTTTTATTGAGCCTTTACTCTGTGTAATGCAAGGATTACCCAAAGAAAAACCCCTTCAAGCATTATTAACAACCGCAACGACTAAAAAAACGGGCATGCGGCATTTTTGGAAGGCACGTCTGAGCTTCACAAAAACAGGACAGGCAGAGGTTGAAATTTTATCAGGGCAGGAATCTTTTAAAATCAACCCCCTACTCAAAGCCAACGCTTGGGTGATTTTAGAGGCAGAGCAAGACACTTTTTCAGTCGGAAAAATCATGGCGGTTTATCCTCTTTACCCATCGAGGATGACAGCGTGATATTACAAAAAATACTCCTTGGAATCATACTGCTGACCGCGCAAATTGCCTGGGCTGAGCCCACGCTTTCGATTGCAGTGACTGCTGATTTTGAACCCACATTGCAAAAAATAGCCACACAATTTCAAGCACAACATCAGGTCAAAATACTCATCAGTAGTGCCTCAACAGGCGTGCTGTATGCACAAATTATGCATGGCGCGCCCTATGATTTGTTTTTAGCAGCAGATCAACAACACCCTCTTTTACTTGCGAAAGCAGATAAGATTATTCCAGGCTCAAGAGCGACGTATGCCATCGGCCAATTGACACTCTATCAACCCAATGCAACTCAAGCAGTCACAGAGCAGCGGCTCATCCATTTTAAACAAGGCAAAATTGCGTTAGCCAATCCTGATTTTGCGCCGTATGGTCTTGCTGCAAAACAAACCTTACAACATATGCAACTCTGGGGTCAGCTGATGCCACATCTTGTTTTTGGAGAGAGCGTGAGCCAAGCCTATGGTTTTATTGCCACAGGGAATGTGCAAATGGGGTTTGTTGCTTTATCACAAGTACAGCCGCCCCAGCCCTCCTCGGTTTGGATCGTGCCGCAATCATTTTATTCCCCTTTAAATCAACAAGCCGTATTATTGCTTCATGCTCAAAATAATCCTGAAGCGGTGGCCTTTATGCAATTTTTGCATTCTCAATCCATCCAAAGCCTGATTCAACGGGCAGGTTATGGAATCTAGCGCTCTCACTGCGTTGCTTTTAAGCCTACAATTGGCAGGCTTAAGTACCTTGATTCTTTTGCTCATTGGCTTACCTTTTGCGTGGTGGCTTTCGCAAAATCACTCAAAATTAAAAGTGGTATTGGAAGCCTTCGTGGCACTGCCTTTGATTTTACCTCCAACGGTTTTAGGATTTTATTTGCTTATTCTTTTAGGCCAAAATAGTCTGGCCAATGCAGGTTGGGCCTTTTCATTCAAAGGCTTGGTGCTGGGCTCAGTGATTTATTCTTTCCCTTTTGTGGTACAGCCCTTGCAGGTTGCCTTTGAATCCATTGGCAAACAACCCTTAGAGATCGCACACACTTTGGGTTATTCCTCTATACGGCGCTTTTTTAAAGTCGTACTGCCTTTGTCGCGACGGGGTCTGCTCTCTGCGATCACCTTAGGCTTCACGCACACACTGGGTGAGTTTGGCGTAGTCTTGATGATTGGTGGCAATATCCCCGGAAAAACCCAAGTCATCTCGATTTATATCTATGATCATGTTGAGCAATTGCAATATCATCAAGCCAATATTTTGTCTTTAGGCTTACTGATTTTTTCATTTGTGGTGCTGCTTGCGCTATATAGTTTGAATCATCGCTATCGGAGGATGGGGATATGAACCTTAAAATCGCATCCGGTATCACCGTGATTGTAGGTCGTTCAGGCGCAGGGAAAACGACTTTATTACGGCGCCTTGCAGGTCTCGAAGGCATCGCAAGCCCTTATCGCTCTGTGGGATATGTCACGCAGGAGCCCTATTTGTTCCCTCACCTCTCCGTGCAGGAAAATGTCTTATTCGGATATCGGCGCGTCCCTAAAGAAAAGCGCATTTTTACAGATGGCGAAGTGATTGACTGGCTGAACATTCGCCCTTTACTTGAACGTGATATTCCCAAGTTGTCAGGGGGCGAGCGACAACGGATTGTCATTGCACGCAGTGTTTTAATGAGTCCAGAAATTTTATTAATGGACGAACCTGTTTCTGCTTTGGATTGTATCAGCAAGGCAGAAGTATTAAACGCGCTGCTGCATTTGCGTCAAAAAATCAATATCCCTATTTTGTACGTCACGCACAATGAGTCAGAACTAGTGCGCCTTGCAGATCAAGTAATCTTATTAAAATCAGGTAAAATAGCACTGCAAGGGTCGCTTGAAGCATTGTGGGATAATGCCACTTTTTTGCAAGAAACTGGATTCACTCCGCCACTTAAATAATCATTTAAAAAAATATCCCAGTCGTCCCTATAGTTTATGTTGGTTAAACTTTTTGGTATCGCATTGATTAACTCAACCCTAGACTTAAATTGCTGAATAAATCGATAAACCGGATACCCACCCATCGCCTGCATTTCGTTCATTACATCTTGAAAAACGTCTAATACCATAGAAGATATTTCTATTTTCAACGGCAATGGATGATCCTTAAAGTATGCGACTTGATATTCTGCTGCAATCAATCTGGCTAAATCTTTTGTTGAGAAATAGGCTAAATCGACTGGAATAAAAACACATTGCTTGATATGAGGATGCGTATCTTTGAGCCATGTAATTGAGCTGATAATCCCCGCAACAGGCCCGAGCCTTGAATCAAAAAGGTCAGGAACAGAACCCGTCGTCCTATGCCCACTGCTAAAAACAAAATAATCTTGAAACTGAGCAAACATATATTCCAGAAGCGTTTGATTGTTCGGCAATCGCAGGCCTGCTTTATCTTGTCCCATGCGTGAGGATGCGCCCCCCGCTAAAATAGCAACAGCGACCTCATTCATGTTGACACAGGACATGTCCTTTCACCCACTCGCTTTTGCCATCCGTATAGTGTTCTTGCTTCCAAATAGGGACTTGATGCTTGATTTGCTCAATCAAATAACGGCATCCCACAAAAGCTTCATTACGATGTTTGGAGCCCACCGCAATGAGGATGCTGATTTCGCCCACGTTTAAGTATCCCAGGCGATGAATAATAATGATATCAAGATCACTGTTTGTCTCTTTTTTGGCTTGAACACATAACTCCTCAAGAATTTTTTGTGCTAGCGGAATAAACGCCTCGTAATGAACACCCATGACATCTCGATTTTGATTAAAGTTACGCACTTTCCCGATAAACAAATCCAAAGCACCGAATTCATAATTGACTGTTTGAGCGAGGTAATGACTGGTCTCAATGGGGTGATCACAAAATTCAATTAGTGTTTGCATAAAAATATCCTGATTAATATTAATATTCGATAAATCGATTGTTGCGACAAAAACATATTAGCGCAACTTTGGCTTTTTTTGCAATTTCTATGGCCAACGATGTAGGTGCTGAGATCGTTGCCAATAAAGCAATATTCATGCGTGCAACTTTTCTGACGAGCTCATAACTGCCGCGACTCGACATAAACACAAATCCCTGAGATATTTCAATTTCATTTAATGCTAAATACCCGATCAACTTATCCAGGGCATTATGCCTGCCTACATCTTCAAATGCTTTTAATACTTCACCATCATGATGACACCAGGCCGCTGCATGAGCCCCCCCTGTTTTAGCTGTTAAAAATTGATGCTGTAAGAGCTGTTTCGATGCTCGCTCAATGGTTGTGGTAGATACGGATAATTTTTCTAAGGGATGGTTAATGGGGTCTGGATTTAAGTCTAATAATTCGATGTTTTCGATGCCACATACTCCACATCCCGTTCTACCCAACATCGCACGACGTTGCGTTTTCAATTGAGAAAAAGATTGCTGTGAAAGAGTCAATTTTATTTCAACATTCGTATCATGGACCACAATCTCAGTATCATAAATATCTTCCGGGCTACCTACAATTCCCTCTGTGAGAGTGAATCCGACGGCAAATTCTTTCAGATCCGTGGGCGTTGCCATCATCACCGCATGGGAAATCCCATTGTAAACCAATGCAATCGGCGTTTCTTGAACGACGAAATCACTATCCGCCTTCTTTGTTTCGCCATCATGGCAAATGATGGATTGTGTGATCATGCCTGGCGTTTGTATGACATTTACTCCATATCAGCAGCAGAAGCGCTGAGGATGACCGGAATTAGCTTTGAAGTCGGTGTACCTGCCAAATCTGCAACGCTTTCTAATGGAACGAGTGGATTGGTTTCCGGATAGTAAGCAGCCAGACAGCCTGGCGGAATATCATATTCAACCAATACAAATTTTTTGACGAGGCGTTTGACGCTATCATCCCAAATACTTTCAATATCGACTAGCGCCCCAGGGGTATATCCTAAGCGCTCAATATCTTGAGCATTGGCAAATAAAACCTGCCTTTGATCAAAGATGCCGCGATAACGGTCATTCAGTCCGTAAATCGTGGTATTATATTGATCATGGGATCTAAAAGTCATCAGCAACATCAGCTCTTTTCCATAGCGCTTTTTAGCACGACTGACTGGGGTATCTTGCTCAAAGCCGTTAACGATAAACTGTGCCTTACCGCTTTTGGTTTTCCAAATGCGTTCACGAGCAGGACTATATAAATTAAAGCCACCTGGAATTTCAATCCGTTTATTAAAATCTTTAAAATCATCAAAAACCTGTTCAATTGCGTCTCTGATTCTTGAATAATCATCGACATACCACAGCCACTTAATTTTTTCACTTCCTAAAACTGCATGCGCCATTCCTGCAACAATGGCAATTTCTGAACGCAGGTCTGGTGATGCGGGTTTATTGAGACCAAATGAGACATGAACGGAGCTAAACGAATCTTCAACCGTAATTCCTTGTTGTTTTCCAGCCTGAACATCTACTTCTGTGCGACCCAAAGTGGGCAAGATCAATGCATCTTTACCATGCACTAAATGACTGCGGTTGAGTTTAGTGGTGACGTGAACTGTTAAGTTACAGGATCTCAATGCCTCCCATGTCCGGGGCGTTTCTGGAGTCGCCATTGCAAAATTGCCGCCCAAGCCAAAAAAGACTTTGACCTTTCCTTCCAGCATCGCTTTGACCGTATTGACCACATCAAGACCATGCTCCCTTGGGGGTTCAAAATCAAAGACTTTCTTCAGGCGATCCAAAAACTCGGGAGTGGGGCGCTCTTCAATTCCAACTGTTCTATCCCCTTGAACATTCGAATGCCCTCGTAACGGACACAACCCTGCGCCACGCTTACCGATATTGCCTCGCATCATCATTAAATTGGATAGCATTTGAATGGTTGCCACGGCATGTTTATTCTGGGTTAACCCCATGCCCCAAGTGCAAATGACGGCTTTACCCTTCACGTAAATTTTAATTAATGCTTCGATTTGGGGGTAGGGTACGCCTGATATTTCGACTAATTCATCCCAATTGGCGTGACGTAAATCATTTGCAAAATCCTCAAAGCCCTGCGTATGCGTATTGATAAATTCCACATCCAAAATCCGCTCTGTCTTTGCCTTTACAGCAGCATCATCAAGCTCTAGCACGCCTTTTGCAATGGCTTTAATTAAAGCGAAATCCCCCCCTAGTTTGGGTTGCACAAATGCAGAACACAAATCCGTGCTTGATAACGTGAGCATTTCTAATGGACTTTGAGGACTGGTAAATCTCTCTAGGCCTCGCTCGCGCAAGGGGTTGATAGAGACGATCATCGCGCCCCGCTTTGCACATTCACGAAGCTCTCCCAACATTCGCGGATGATTGGTTCCTGGATTATGGCCAAAAAGCAGCAAAGTATCAGTATGTTCAAAATCATCAAAATTAACCGTGCCTTTGCCTACGCCGACAGTGAGGGGTAACCCACGACTGGTCGCTTCATGACACATGTTTGAGCAGTCAGGAAAATTGTTCGTTCCATAACAGCGCGCGAAGAGCTGATACAAAAAAGCAGCTTCGTTACTGGCCCTACCAGAGGTGTAGAAGCTAGCCATATTGGGATCAGGAAGTTGCTTGAGATGATGAGCAATAAGTTGAAAGGCATCATCCCAACTAATCGGCTTGTAGTGATCTGTTGTTTCATCATAGACCATGGGAGAAGTCAAACGGCCATGCTCTTCAAGCTCATAATCAGATTCCTGCATGAGTTGTGTCACGCTATTTTGTGCAAAAAACTCTTGAGTGACCCGTTTGCTGGTGGCTTCAGCAGCGACGGCTTTAATGCCATTTTCGCAAAACTCAAAGGTAGAAGTATGTTCTCGATCGGGCCATGCGCATCCAGGGCAATCAAAGCCTTTGGGCTGATTCTGCTTGAATATCATTTTATAATTCGTCGGGGATACTTTTTCTTTAGCCATATGCGTGGTGACTGACTTCAGCGCTCCCCAACCGGCTGCCGGAGACTTATAGGTTTTTACCTTACCCTTATTTTCAGCATCCTTTTTTTTCATTTTCAATCCCTCCTATGGCTATCCCTTCTTTGAACATTTCCCACAACGGGGATGAATCTCGAAGCTTATTCACCACCTTAGTCACTAATTGGATACTGTAGTCAATCTCTTCTGCACTATTAAATCGTCCTATTGTGAAACGAATTGAGCTACGAGCCAGTGTATCACTGATTCCCAAGGCCTGCAGCACATGAGAAGGCTCCAGAGAGGCTGAAGTACAGGCCGATCCACTCGAGACTGCAAGCTCTTTCAATTCCCGCATGAGCGCATCGGCCTCAACTCCCACAAAACTGATATTCAAGTAATGCGGGGCAGATTGGCTCAGATCGCCGTTGACATGAATTGCTTCTAAAGACTGAAGACCCTGTAATAATTGATCCCGCAGCGCGCGAATTCGGGGTAATTCTGCCTGCATTTCTTGTCCAGCGATGGCAAAAGCCTCCCCCATCCCCACAATTTGATGAGGAGCAAGCGTCCCAGACCTAAAGCCACGCTCATGCCCGCCGCCATGAATAATTGGCATCAGATCAATCCGGGGATGACGACAAACATACAATGCACCTACCCCTTTGGGACCATAGGCTTTATGCGCAGAAAAACTCATCAAATCAATCTGTTTCAAATTGAATTCCACTTTGCCGACGGCCTGGGCTGCATCCACATGAAAGATTACTTTTTTTTCTCTGCATAGCGCGCCAATCGCAGCAATATCTTGAATCACTCCCACCTCATTATTAACCAGCATGACAGAAACCAGAATCGTATCCTGGCAAATCGCTGCAGATAATTTATCTAAATCAATCAGCCCACTTCTTTCAGGAACGAGATAAGTCACCCTAAAACCAGTACGCTCTAGCTCATGCATCGTGTCCAGCGTGGCTTTATGTTCGGTTTTGATGGTTATCAAATGCTTGCCACGATTTTGATAAAAATTAGCGGCCCCTTTAAGGGCTAGATTAATTGACTCTGTTGCACCGGATGTCCAAATAATTTCATTACGATCACAGCCCACTGTTGCGGCCACTTGCTTACGCGCATTTTCTACTGCTTTTTCAGCGCTCCAGCCAAAGACATGGGCCTGTGAAGCTGGATTGCCAAATTCCTCCGTTAAAAAGGGCAGCATTTTGTCGAGTACGCGGGGGTCAATTTTGGTTGTCGCCGCATGATCCAAATAAATGGGACGTTTTAATGCCATGCTGCATAACCCCCTTTTAGGACAAAGGCGTTATAACCTAGATTTTGTAGATTTTCGACGACACAGCTACTTACCCATTCTTGATTGCAGTAAATAACCAAATTGTCTGTTTTATTGTACTGCTCTGGCTGAAGGAGTTGCCCTGGGCTGACTTGTTTTGCTCCAGGTAAATGACCAAGCTCCCATTCTCCTATTGTCCTGACATCTAATAAAACATAGGGGGCAATTCGTTCTAATTCAGACCAAGCAATCGACGGCAGTGGCTGCGTTTGACTGAAATGCAGCTTGCAATCCTTGCGCTGCTGAAGTTTGAATTTTTGCTGCTTCAAACTCCATAAATCAAAAACAAAAAGAAAGTTTGCATGCTGCAAGTAGCCCAGCAAATATTGTAATGCCAAACTCGCCTGATGGCTGCCCACTATGCTGACTGAGGCTCCGAGTACTCCACTCTGAGTACAAGTATTGATTGCTTGTGGAGCTAATTTTTGCCAGCATTTATAACAAGGGTCTTGATCCTTCATTGTGAATAAAGCAGCTTGACCATCCCAGCCCAGCACAGAGGCATATACAAGGGGAGTATTGCTTCGCACACAACAATAGTTGATGGTGACTTTGCTAAAATAATGGTCACTGCAATCAATAACCAAATCGTGCGCTTTTGTTAAGTCAACTCCATTTTCCAAATCAAATTTTTTTGGCAATGCAACGATATGGATTGCTGGATTTTGCTGCTGCAATTGGCGCTGAAGCACAAGCGCCTTATTAAGCCCAATATCAGCGTCGTTGAATAATACTTGACGGTTTAGATTACTCTCACAGACCTGATCCTCATCCATCAGCGTGATGGTTCCTACTCCCGCAGCGGCGAGATAGGGCAATACCGCTGCGGCCAAACCGCCACAGCCCACCACCAGCACTTTACTCGCAGCAAGTTTTAACTGCCCCTCAACGCCTATCTCCGGGAGGTTTTGCTGTGAAAGATAACGCTTATCCACCACACACCGGAGGTAATAGGTTCAGAGTCATATCCTGAGTAATCATTTCATCATCATCAAATACGCATTCATCACTGGCAAAAGCAGTAGTGAGCAGCAGCTCATTTAAACCAGCATATTGATCCTGCGTTTTAATTGAAGTGATCAGCTTTTTTTTGATTGCAGAGACACTGCTGTTTTTTTCAACTTCGATGCAGTAACCACTGAGTATTTTGGTTGCACCAAAACCGTTAAAATAAATTTTCATGGGGCTCATTCCTTTGTCTCAGGACGTAAAAAATTATCTACCATTTTTTTTGCAGCTCTGGCTGAGGCTACTTCTGTTTCCGCTGTTGCAAAAAATGGCAGGGTAACACCTTGAGTCTTTTCCGCTAGGGCTCGCAACTCTGAACCTTCATGCATTGCTTCAAGGTGCGGTCCTGTCGCAAATGCTTTAGAATTTTGCATAATTGCTGTGGTGCCGGATTTATACGTTGCCACAACTTCGGATTCTTTTTTATCAGAACTAAATCCAATATTATCCCAGCCCAGTTGCGCTGGAATTGCATCTCTACCGTCAAGCAATTCATGCATTGCAGGCCCCTTATGCAACGACCCAATTGCCGCTGTGTCAGGCAAAATGCCTAAGCAAGGCAGGGGAGGGAATCCTGGATAGTTAATTTGTAATTCACGGCTTAAAAGTGCAGCACCTGCACAACTTCCGAGAGCACGAAACCTTAAGCCTGGGTTATTGAGCACTTGTTTAATTGCAATTCCAGTTCGAGACAGCACAGGAGTTTCTCCATCAGAAGCAACCGCACCTAGTTCCAATGCGTCGGAAATACGCATTACATGTCCCCCAGGAAAAACAAAAACCGAGCCAACAGGATAATACCCAGACCTTGCGATGGCTTTAAATCTTTCTAATTCCGTCATGGACACATCACCGCATTCTGCTAAAAAACTTTTCCAATCATTAGCAGAACATTCAGAAATGCCTTGGATAAGCCCATCGTAGTCAGGTGTGCCACTCCCTTTCAAAACAAAAATTTTTGGTGCATGCATAGCAATTCCTAGCGTTGGGCAGACCGGAACACTTGATAGAGACTGAGCATCAGAACAACTAAAACCATAAAAATAATGGCAACCACTTCAGAGAGATGGCGATGAAATAAGCTCATCAGTACCATTCCAACACAAGCACAAGCCACATTCATAAAGCTCATTGCTGCAGAGGTATTTGACTTGTCCTCCATGATACTCATTAAAGTTGCAGTGCAATTGGAAAGAATAAAAGGAAGTCCCAGAAAAATAAGCATCCCCGAAAAAAATAAAGTAAAAATAGTAAGGTGCCCACTTAAAAAACTCCCTGCTAAAATCAAACTGCCCAAGGTCGCAATCAAAATACCTGTGGCAATAGAGGTTTTTTCATTTATTTTTCGAGCACTCGCAATCGTGAAAACATTCCCCAAGAAATAACCTGCTGTCACAATATAATTGAAATAGCCAAAGCTCGCGGCACTTAATCCAAGATTTTGGATGGCCAAAACAGGTGCGGATGCGGCAAATACATAAATATAAGTTGCCGTACAACCTATTAATACACTCAATCCCCAAAAAACAGGGGCTTTTAAAATCAGACCATAACTTTTAAAAATTGTCGGTAAGTCAATGGGTTTACTTTTAGAAAGATCTGCAGTTTCAGGCAAAAGGAGACATAATAAAAAAATCACCACGCCATAACAGAGCAAAAACCAAAAACAAGACTGCCAAGAAATATAAGTCACTAACATCCCGCCAATAGAAGTGGAAACCCCTGTTAATATTGCAAATGCCAAAACCAGATAGGAAACAACCCGCCGTGACTCCGTTAAAGGGTAAGCATCACTCACCATAGCATAAGCAATCACCATTCCTGCACATGCACCTAAAGCCATAATAAACCGCCCCACCAAGAGGATATCAAACGACGGTGCATAGGCTCCAACAATACACAAGATGGACCCACACAGCTGAAGGGTAACGCCTAAATAAAGTCCTTTTTTACGTCCCCAGCGATTTGCAATTGGCCCATAAATTAATTGCCCAATCGCATAGCCCACCAGATAAACAAGAATCACAAGCTGAGCTGCGCCGACGGTTACTTGAAACGATGAGGCAATGACTGTTAGCGCGGGGGTCATTAAAAAACCACAAAAAGAGGCGAATGAGACCACCAGCATGAGAATCAACACTGATGGTTTTCTAGATTGAATGTTCATCGTCCTCCTGAGGTCAAATATTTTTGGGATAGAGCTGGCTCCATGGCTGGGTATCCTCCATGAATTGCGCTATTTCAAACAAGCGCTTTTCAGAATGCCAGGGTCCTACAATCTGCACTCCAACAGGCAAGCCCTCTTTAGATAATCCAGCTGGAACCGTTAATGCGGGGTTTCCAGTAATATTAAAGGGGTAAGTGTAAGGGCACCATTTTTTAAAGAGGTCGGTATTCATGGCCCCGCCTGCCTCTAGTTTCTGCATAGGCTCAGTCAAAGTAGGCGAGATGATCACATCATATTTTTTTAGTATATTTTGGACGTTTCGCCATAAAGTTGTTCTCTTTATCATGGCTGCTTGATGCTCTACAGCTGAAAAAGTTTTTCCTTGGGCGATGCATCCTAACATTGAGTGAGACATTTTGTCGCCATACTCTTTCACGAATTTGTCGATAAGCGTGGCGTGAACCGTGGTGTGCAGCAACACATAAAAGTCACCGACATCGTTAAATATTTCTCCAGAAACATTTTCAACAATCGCACCATGCTGCTGCATATTCTCAACAGCTTGGCGACACAAGCGTGATACTTCTGGGTCAATGGGTTCATTGCGGAATTTTTCAATATAAGCCACTTTTAAACCTTTGACATTGCCTTTGAGAGAAAGTGCTGTTTCTAGTGAAAAAGAAGGCTGGAATTGACTGAAAAGATCTTCTTTTGCAGGACCTGCAGTAATGGCAAACATAATTGCGCAATCTTGTACTGTACGCGCCATGGGACCTCGCATCGGATAAGCGCCAAACACATCTCCCCAGCCTGGATCTGGAATCGTGCCCGTAGTGGCTTTGAGCCCAACCAAATTAGAACAAGATGCAGGACAACGAATGGAGCCGCCACCATCTGAGCCTATGGCCATGGTACCCACCCCTGCAATCAAGGCAACGGCTGCACCACCTGAAGACCCACCTGGAGAATATTCAATATTGAAAGGACTGCTGGTATAACCGAATAAAGGATTGTCAGTCAGCATCTTATGGCAAAACTCAGGTAAATTCGTTCTTGCAACATTAATCCCACCCAAGCTTAATAAACGCTCCGTCATAATATCGTTTTCTTTAGCAACATTATCTTTTAATGCATAGGAACCCTGTGTCAGGGGCTCATCTTTAACTGCTACATTGCCTTTGATAGTGAGAGGAATGCCTGTTAAATAAGGCACATCACCACCTTGTTGGTAGGCTTTTTCAGCTAATTTTGCTTGTTGACGATCTTTTTCGGCATCCACGTAAATGACATAATTATAGGTAGGGTTTGTTGCTTCAATACGCTTGAGATTGAGATCAATGACCTCAACAGGTGAAAGCTCTTTTTTTCGATAAAGTTGACGTAATTCTTCGGTTGTTTTGTATAAAACATTATCCACAATAGGCTCCTTTTGTTATTTTACGCCTTTTATCTTAGCGCATTTTCATGCGAAAAGTATAGGTCAATATTATGGAAATAATTTCTTTTAAAAATGGAAACAATCTATGCTTGCAATCATCAACCCTGCTATTATGATATCTGTTCTGAATCTTTCTTAGGAATTGAACCTAATGGCATTAGACTTCCTTTCGTGCTTGCAAGGATTTGTCGCCGTCGTAGAGTGTAATAGCTTTTCTGCAGCGGGAAGAAAGTTGTATTTATCTACTTCCGTTTTAACCAAGCAAATTCAGACATTAGAACACCGCCTTAAAAAGCCTTTACTTGAAAGAACCACGAGACGTATTGAATTAACCGAAGCCGGACGAATCTATTTTACACAGGCCCAAAAAATCTTAGAAAGCATTACGCAAGGCGATGATGCACTGAATCAGCTTGAGAATAGCGCCCATGGTGAAATCGTGGTCGGCATATCAGGGGTAGTCAACACACCAAAATTCATGGGCCATATCCATCATTTCTTAGAAGAGCATCCTAAAATTTCAGTCCACTTTCAAAATGAAATCTCGCCGCAATTCATTTTAGATGGATTTCTCAATTTCAGCATCACTGAGGAAAACCTATTTGAAACAGGATTAATTAAAGAGCCTCTTTTCAATATTCGCCGCAAAATTTATGGCGCACCAAGCTATATTCAGAAATGGGGATCTCCTAAAAAAACGAGCGAACTAGGCGATCATAATTGCTTAATTTTTCAAAAAACCTCTCCCACTGGAATATGGGCCTTTAACAAAAATAATAAAGTGAAGGTCACAGGGAGTTACAGTTCAGACTCTTCTACAAACTTTATGCTTGCATTGCTGGGTGGTTTTGGCCTGGGTTGGTGCGCTGAGCATTTAGTTGTTGATGAAGTAAAAGCAGGATTGTTGGAAGAAATATGTCTCGATACAGAGCCTCTTGAAATCCCTGTTTTTTTGTATTATCGCCCTACGAGTCATAATTTGGCATTTAAGAAAATCATCGCTTGTTTTAAATCCTATCATTTATAAAGCTCCAATGCGCGGAAGAAGCTCCAAAATTTGACACTTAGGCAGTGAGAAATAATAACTTGAACAACTAGTATAAAATATGTTATCCTTCTGGGATGAACAGAGAATCGCAATTTCAAAACATACAAAGCACGTACGATTTGCTTGCGCCGCATATGAGCGAGAGAGCACGTCGTTTGTGGGCTGCAAGTCAGGCGAAGGCCTTGCCCTATGGCGGAGTTTCGCTGATTTCATCCGCTACGGGTTTATCGAGAACGACGATCCATGCGGGTTTAATTGAGATTGCTGAGCCGATTAAAGATACACGAGTCAGGCAAGCAGGCGGAGGTCGAAATAAGATCACAGAGAAGCAGCCAGAAATCACTGAACAGCTGGAATCACTGATTGAGCCGTTTAGTCGTGGAGACCCAGAGTCCCCGTTGCGCTGGACCTGTAAAAGCACGCGCAATCTAGCCGAAGAGCTTAAGTTGAAGGGCTGTCCTACGACGCAAAGAACCGTATGCACTTTGCTCGACAAGATGGAATATAGCCTGCAGAGCAATCGTAAAACGAAAGAAGGCGCAAAGCACCCTGACAGAAATGCACAGTTTGAATACATTTACGAAAAGGTGAAAGAGTTTCAAAAAAATGGCTGGCCAGTTATTTCCGTTGATACCAAAAAGAAGGAACTGCTTGGAGACTTTAAAAATGCGGGAAAAGAATTCCATCCCAAAGGCAAGCCAACCAAGGTAAAGTGTCACGAATTCCCGCATGATTCTGTTGGAAAGGCAGCGCCATACGGCGTATATGACTTAACCAAAAACAATGGCTGGGTCAGCGTTGGCATGAGCGCTGACACGGCACAATTCGCAGTCGCCAGTATTGGAAAATGGTGGAATAATATGGGCAAAGAGGTGTATGGCAAGGCCCCAGCGATTATGATTACCGCTGACTGCGGCGGAAGCAATGGCTACCGTACGCGCCTGTGGAAGCATGAGCTTCAAAAGCTTGCAGATAAATTAGGGATTTCCATTCATGTCTGCCACTTCCCGCCAGGCACCAGCAAGTGGAACAAAATTGAGCATCGGCTGTTTAGTTTTATCACCAAAAATTGGCGTGGCCAACCACTGAAAGATAGTGCAACGATTGTGAATTTAATCGCAGCAACGACGACAAAAAAAGGCTTGGTTGTCAAATCAGAAATTGATAATGCCGTCTATGCCAAAGGGATCAAGGTCAGCCAGGAGGAAATGGATAAGATTAAGCTGGTTGAAAACAGCTTTCATGGTGAATGGAACTATGTGATAGAAAGCAGGTTATAAACAAATCAAGTTGTTCAAGTTATTATTTCTCACTTCCTAAGATCGACTTTGCGCTGCTTGCGGTGCTTCCATGCGCCGCGTGGCAGTGCGTCTAAGCGTTTGTAGGCATCTTCTGTAAAATGCCGTTTTCGTTATGCAATCTGTGTAGCCATTTGTACACCCCCGCCTTATCAGCCGCGATATAAAAGAGCGCTTCTTAAATCTCTTGAAACTGATTAATCCTGACATTTCCCTCTGGAAAATGCGCAATAATCTGCAATTCCCCACCCATTGCTTGAACATAGCTGCGCAAGGTTGAAATGTACATATCCGCTCTTTTTTCAATACGCGAAATATTCGCCTGTTTGGTATCCAGAAGTTTTGCAAGGCGTTCCTGACTCAAGCTCCTTGCCTGACGCAACTCTTGCAAAGGCATATCCAGCATCATTTTTTCCATGAGTTGATCTGCTTTTTTTAAAGCTTTTGCGGGCATCTTATCCCTTAAAGTATTGAATGATTTTGCCATTTTTTTCTCTCCGTTTTTCTCTTTATTTACTTTGAAATTTCGATTAGATGTTCCTCATATAACTGATCTGCGATTGGAATCATTTTGTCATACCAGCGATCATCTCCTGTTTTATTGCCTCCGATCAATAAAATGGAAACTCTGCGAGGATCAAAGGCATAAAGGATGCGATACGGCTTGCCTTTATGTTGAATCCTAAGTTCCCGCATATGCTCATACTTAGAACCTTCAATCCCAGAGGAATGCGGATATTTAAGCTGTGGGCCTAAACGCTCCAACAGTCCCACACTCGCTGCGATGCTGATCTGTTCAGCCTCGCTTAAGTCCTCCCACCAGCGCTCGAACTCATCTGTATATTCAACTTCGTACATTTTTGTTAATTATGCTTTTTTACTTGCCTCAAGTATTACATAAAAGATATATGCTGTCAAGATTATATTTTTAACGCTCCCTTCCTTTCAATAGTTGAATTTTAGTGAAATAATTAATTCACTTGAATTTTTTAATTCAATTGATATAATGGGCTCACTATAATTCAAATGAGGAAGCGCCATGGATTGGGAAGTATTGGGTTTTAACGGAGATCCACTGGATACCGACCCCATTAAACAGCGCACTTTATCGCTCTACGTTGGGCATCAAGAGCAAGTCAGAGTATGCAGCAATGTTTTAGCAGGACGCAATGTTAATCTCGTTATTGAAGGGGGAAGGGGTGTTGGCACAACGTCATTTGCCAATTTGATGCGTTTCAATGCTCAAGAACAAAAACGCTATTTTACACCCCCTAAAGAAATCCGGGTTGAAGAAGGCTGGTCATTAGAAACCTTGTTTGCAGCCATCATTGCGAATGTGGTCAGAAGTCTCGAATTATTATTTGCTAAAGAGCTGGAAAGCAATCCAGCATTTCAATCCGCAAAGGCCATTTCCAGCCGAATTGCCGAAACATATCGTGCGTTTGGGGGGCAAATTGGCTTCCAAGGACTCAGTGTTGGAGCCAACTATGGAAAAACACCAGGCATTGTTACGCAACCCATGATTGTCCCTTCCAGTGTGCTGGGTGATCACCTGGAAGAGCTAGCCAAAATCACAATTGAGCTTGGTTTTAAACATGGGCTTCTGATTCAGCTCAACAATTTAGATATCGGTATTATTCATGAAGAGAAGCACCTCAAATATTTATTTAATGGATTGCGTGACTATATGCAAACGGATGGAATTAGTTGGATTCTAGTGGGCGATGTGGGCTTGCGTGCTTTTATTGCACAAGAAGTCGATCGCTTAGACGACATTATCAGCCATGAAGTCACAATCAATCCTGTAGATGAAGCCGAATTTAAAGAGTTGGTGAATCGGCGCGTAAAGTATTTTAGAATGAATGAGTCTGTTGAACTGCCCATTGATTGGGCCGTCCTACTCTATCTACACAAATTGACTCATGGACGATTGCGTTATATTTTCGGATTATTGGCACGCATGTTGCGCCTCCTCCATGTGGGCGATTTGGCCGATAAAATTTCTTTGGAAGCGGCCAAGCCCCTCATTGATATGCTGATTCAAGAGCGCCTACAGAAAAAAAACATTTCTGAATCACAGGAAGAAGTGCTCAAGATGCTCGCTAAAACAGAGGGCTGTTCGGTTTCAGATTTGGCCAGTAAAATTGGCAAATCGCCCTCTAATATTTCTCACACGCTACGATCCCTTGAGGAGCTTAGACTATTAAAGCGCATTAAAAAAGGCAAAGGCGTTTATGTATACCCAGTATTCGATGTAGTTATTGCTTATAAAAATAAGGCATAATATGTCTCGACTGCATTTCTCTCCAGCCATATTCTCCGCCCTGGGCGCGGCTGTTTTATTTGGGGGTAGTACGCCCTTTGCTAAACAATTAGTAGGGAGCCTTCCCCCTTTATTACTGGCTGGATTACTTTATCTCGGCAGTGGAATTGGTTTAGTCTTAGCACGCTTCATCAGAGATCGAGGTTGGCGACACCCTGGACTGCTCAAGAAAGAGTGGCCCTGGTTGTTTGGAGCCATCGGTTTTGGCGGGGTGATTGGCCCTACTCTGCTCATGTTCGGGTTAATCAAAACGAGCGCTGCCGCAGCTTCGCTGTTGCTTAATCTTGAAGCAGTTTTAACGGCCTTACTTGCCTGGTTTGTTTTTAAAGAAAGCACAGATCGCCGGATCATGTTGGGCATGCTTGTCATCGTAGCAGGGGGAGCCGTGCTCTCTTGGCCAGAGGGCGGAACAACATCGCAAAACTGGCTAGGTTCTTTATTTATCGCTGGGGCATGCCTATGTTGGGCGATTGACAATAATTTAACTCGTAAGGTATCGACTGCGGATTCACTATTTATTGCGAGTAGTAAAGGGCTCGTTGCGGGGACAATCAATACAAGCTTGGCCTTTTCACTTGGAGTGACTCTGCCCACGTGGCCTCATGTGAGCCTTGCACTTTTGGTCGGTTTTTTAGGATACGGCATTAGCCTGGTATTGTTCGTCCTCGCCTTGCGTGGACTGGGCACCGCAAGAACAGGCGCCTATTTCTCAACTGCACCGTTCATCGGAGCCGCAATTGCTATTCTATTTTTCCACGAAACCCCCTCGATCCTATTTTGGATAGCGGCAGTATTAATGGGACTGGGCGTATATCTGCATCTGACTGAAAGGCATGATCATGTTCATACCCATGAAGCTTTATATCATAATCACCATCATGTTCATGATGAACATCACCAGCACAAACATGATTTTGCTTGGGATGGCAAAGAGCCCCACCAGCATCCGCACGAACATGAACCGCTTACCCATGCACATCCCCATTATCCTGATATTCATCATGCACATAAGCACCCACGGTAAAGTTGAGTTAACAGGATCTTTAAAAGGTCAGTGCAAGCGCTCCATCCTGCCTAAAAGTGCTGCGCCATGTTATGATTAAGTTGCACAATTAAAACGAGTAAAATTGGATATGAATAATACCAAAATGATCACCGCCCAGGAATTGCAAGGTCTCAAAAGCCAAGGGAAGCGAATTGTCATTATTGATATTCGCAATCCTGATGAATTTGCAAGGGAACATATGCCCGAGAGCCATTCAGTGCCGCTTTCCGAATTAACCAAAGAAAAGCTAAATTGTTGTGAAGATGCTGACTATGTGGTTGTACATTGCCAAGCGGGTGTACGTACTTGTCAGGCCATCCCTCAACTGGATCAACTTTTGCCTCAGTATCAAATTTTGGAAGGAGGACTCAATGCCTGGAAGCAAAGCGGAGGTGCATTGGAGACCAACAAAAAAGCGCCTATACCGATTCAACGTCAGGTTTTTATCTGTGTCGGGATTTTGATTGTTCTGAGTCTTATTTTAGCGCACTGGGTTTCACCTTGGTTTAATCTGCTGATTTTATTTTTTGGCTTTGCATTGTTTTTTGCAGGAATAACAGGCTTTTGTGCTCTTGCAAAACTATTAAGCAAACTCCCATACAATCAACCCAAATAGGAGCATGAAAATGAGCAAGCAATATAAAGAAATCACCGCAGACATTTCCGCCTACATTGCCAAATTGCGCAAAGAAATTCCCGATGTGATGACTGGGTTCAGTGGTATGGCTCAAGCCGCCAGCAAAACGGGGGTTTTAGACAAAAAAACCAAAGAACTGATTGCCCTGGGATTAGGGGTGGCAGCGCGTTGTGACGGCTGCATTGGCTTTCACGCCCAAACCCTTGTAAAACTAGGCGCAACCCGTGAAGAATTTATTGAAGTATTAGGCATGGCTGTTTACATGGGTGGCGGGCCTTCGTTGATGTATGCAGCTGATGCGCTCAGAGCGTTTGAAGAATTTAGTGAATAATCTTTAAATAAGCAAAAATTCTCACTTTCGCAAAATCAATCGCAAACAGATAAAGCACAATGATTCCTAGAAGAGCTAAGATCAAAAGCGGGTTGATTGCAGCCATTAAAATTCCCTGACTGGCAAAAATACTTATCAGCAAAATATCCACGACTGAGGCAACGATCAACCATCCTCCAGGCCTAGAGCACCAAAAATGCTTGGCAGTGCGAATCAGGTAAAGATTGCCTTGACCCGTAAAAACCAGCATCACAAAAATCAGCGTTTGCAATTGCCTCAAAGGCAAATGCAATTGTTTCTCTGCAAATACGAACACTGCAAAGGATAAAATTAAAACCAATCCCGCCATACTACATCCTGCCATCACCAGTTTACCTATGCTCCAACGCTCAGGTTTGGGTGAAAAAATCACGCGATCTGTGGCGATACTCATAGTCATAAAATCATTGGTAAAAATCAATAAGACGATCAGCAAAGGTGTGATGATAAACTGCCCCGTGAAGATCATGCCCAAACTCAAAAAAACGATAATTTCCAGACTTTTTATGATCTTATTTAAGGTATAAGTCAGCATGCGATGATAAATTTGACGGCTTTCTTGTACTGCTGCAATGATGCCTTGTAGACCTGGTTTCAACAAAACCAGAGTTGAAGAGGCTTTGGCCACATCGGTGGCGTTAGACACGGCCACACCCATATCCGCTTGTTTTAAGGTCGGTGCGTCATTCACACCATCGCCGGTCATGCCAACGACATGCTTTAGTCTCTGTAGGATACCGACCAGTTGAAATTTGTCCTGTGGCAAGGTACTGGCAAAGACATCATAATTTAGGATGGTCTCCGGTTTTTCTGTACTTAAAAATGAATGAGCGACCGTAGCCTGTGCGCCAATACCAACCCGTTTAGCAATCACTTGTGCCGTGATCAAACCGTCCCCTGTCAGCATCATCATTTTGAGCCCTAATTCCTTTAGCTGACCAATAAAAGATTCCGAGTCTTCTCGCGGCGGATCTTCAAAAGCCAATACCCCTACTAGATTAAAATGGGGAGGATGATCGGCGTCAATTTTTGCAATCGCCACAGCCAAAACCCGATAGCTTTGCTCTGCAAAAGCTTGCACGGTTTTATTCAGAAAAACAGGGCAATCTATCAATTGCTTCGCAAGCGCATCAGGCGCGCCTTTTAATACCCGAAAACGCTGACCCTCACGTTCAAAGACCGCTTCAGTTAGCTTGCGCTCTGGATCAAAGGGGATAAAGTCCATTTTGTGAATTGCGCTTAAGTCAGCGACTGAAACTGCAGTGAGAATGGCTTCATCAATGGGATCTTGACTGGCGGCATCACTCGCTACAGCGGCCATGAGACGTAAATCGGAATCCGCATAGGGGGGAAATGCTTTTGATGTGGCCAAGGCCAATTGATTTTTGGTGAGAGTACCTGTTTTATCAATGCATAAAACATCGACCATGGCAGCCTCTTCTAATACAGATAAACTCGTCACCAAGACACCTTGCTTGGTTAAACGCATTGCACCCATCGCAGTTGCAACGGCGAAAGTTACTGGGAGGGCAACCGGAACAGAGGCCACCAGTAAAATCAGTACAAAGGCTAAAAGATTCAACACAGGCAGTTTTACCATCAATGCATCTATGAGCACCAATACAATCAAGGCTAAATCAATGGCCATCAGATATTGTACGATTTTAAAAATCACTTGCTTGATATGACTCTTGGGTTGGGCCTTTTGAATTAAATCAACTGATTTGCCGAAATAAGTATGTGAACCAGTGGCACTGACTTCGCCGTCTGCTTCACCATGTCGTACCGTCGAGCTTGAATAAATCAATGCTTCTGCACCCGCTTCTCGCGCAAGCGATTCTCCGGTTAAAATCGATTGATCCAGTAAAATTTTGCCGTTCTTCAAGTGAATATCTGCAGGGACAATATCCCCCATGCGCACATGAACTAGATCGCCTGGCACTAATTCTTTCGCAGGAACCAGCTGCCATTTTCCATCCCGAAAGACTCGCGCTTGAATTGAAAGATGTTGTTTTAATAGCAGGAGTGCTTTATTCGCTTTGGTTTCCTGAAAAAAACTTAAGAGCGAATTAAACAAAAGCAATAAAACAATAATCAGCGCTTCGTCGTATTTTCTGAGAATCAACTCTAAAATGATCGTGACCTCAAGCATCCAGGGCACGGGGGCCCAAAACTTTTTTAAGAAATCCAAAACGCGGTTTTGATGTTTTTCTTCAACAAAATTCAGGCCAAACTGCGCTTGTCGTTTGAGGACCTCACTGCTATTTAAGCCGATCAATATGCTTCTCTCATTTTAGGATCTAATCGGACGAACCAACAAGACAGGAACAGGTGAAATACGGGCAACGTGTTCTGCGACACTCCCCAGAAAAAGATGACTGATGCCACGACGCCCATGCGTGCCCAGCACCAACAAATCCGCAGACCAGTGTTTCGCTTCTTCAGCAATGATTTCCGAGACGCGTTGGCCATGCTGCTTGAGCTCAGCTAATTTCGTTTCTACATCAGGTAGACCTGAATTCACTGCAATCGCCTTCACTTTGGCCAATAATGCAATGCCTTCTTTCTTTATCTCTTTGATTAACGCATCTCTGTAATCAAAAGGAACATCAGCAAGTCCGATGTGATACTCATCTTCAACATGAATAATACGTAATGCTGCCTTTGCATTTTTTGCTAAGAGAATAGCCTCATTCAAGGCTAATCCCCCTGTTTCACTACCATCTACAGCCACTAATATGCGTTTAAAAGACATGGTTTTTCCTTATTTCAGCGCTAGAGTTTTAGTATTGTTGAATTGCTTATCCCTGTCAACCCTGATGACCCTTCATGTTGAGATTATGCTAAAATTACAGCAATGCAATATGAATCATAGAAAGACCAGATGAATAAAATCTCTAAAGATAAAAAGGAGCGGTACATTCACCGCATTTTTATCTTTAGCATTTTTATTAAAGGAATAGACGGATTGCTTGAGATTGTGGGCAGTATTGCTTTATTTTTTACGGGTAGCCTATCTGTGTGGCTCAAAGCGATGGTTCATGGAGAACTACTGGAAGACCCGCATGATCTTGTGGCAAACTATTTGCAACACCATGTTGCCTTCTTTACTTTACATTCCATCTTATTTAGCTTTTTTTATCTCTTCAGCCATGGTGCTATTAAGCTTTTATTAGTTTTTGGACTATTACGCGATAAGCTATTCGCATACCCCACTGCTATTTTTGTATTTACGCTTTTTGTCTTTTATCAGGTATATCGCTACAGCTATACTCACTCATATTTTCTGATTTTACTCACAGTTTTAGACGTTATTGTGATTGGCCTGACCTGGCATGAATATAAAATAAGGCTTTCGAAATCTCATTAACCCTATTTTAGCTTAGACTAACAAGACACCTCCATTTTTGGAATATTCCACCACGCAATTGTCAACGCCTCTAAATCACAGCGTTGTGGGCAATTAGGACTTAGACTTAAAAAAACGTAAGCGATTGGCATTGCTCACTACCGTGACAGAAGAAAAGGCCATCGCTGCACCAGCAATCATTGGATTCAGCAGCAAATGGATCTCCGGATAAAGCACCCCCGCTGCAATGGGAATGGCCAGTAAATTATAGACAAAGGCACCACTGAGGTTTTGTTTCATATTACGAGTCGTTGCTTTGGATAAAAGAACCGCGTCCACAACGCTAATCAGGGAATTACGAATCAGTGTCACTGCTGCACTTTGGATGGCGACGTCTGTGCCCACTCCAATCGCAAAGCCCACATTGGCCTGAGCAAGCGCTGGTGCGTCGTTAATGCCATCACCCACCATCCCCACTTTTTTACCCTGTTTTTGAAGGCTTTGAATATAGCCAGACTTGTCTTTTGGTTTGACTTCAGCAAAAAATTGTTTGATCCCCACTTCTTTGGCGATGGCAGCGGCCACGCCTGCGTGATCCCCTGTCATCATCACCACTTCAATGCCCAGTTTCTGTAAATGCTTGATCGCGATCAGCGAATCAGGTTTGAGTGGATCCGCCACTAAAATCATTCCCAAAACAGCTTTGCCGTGGGCTAAATAAAGAGGTGTTTTGCCTGCCACTGCAGCTTGCTCTCCTTGATTTAACCATGGATTATCTAACTTATTTTGATCCATCCAGGCTGCATTACCGAGATAATAAACCTCCCTTTCGATGCGGGCTTGAACGCCATAGCCACTCTCAGCCTGAAACTCCTCTGCTTTTAATACGCTTAAGCCTTTTTTCTCAGCCTCATTTAAAATAGCCTGCGCCAGGGGATGCTCCGAATATTGCTCCAGACTGGCCGCCAGGGCTAAAAACTGTAAATGATCAATGCCGGATGCTACTTGTATTTCAATGACTTGGGGTTGACCCAGGGTAATCGTTCCGGTTTTATCCAAAACGATTACATCCAATCCAGCCGCTTGTTGTAAAACTTCACTTTGTTTGATCAAAATCCCTAACTGTGCTGCTTTGCCAATGCCCACCATCACCGAGGTTGGAATGGCCAAACCCAAGGCACAAGGACAGGCAATAATTAAAACCGCCATGCCCGTGCTCAGGGCATAAATCCACGCAGGTGGTGGGCCGAAGTAAAGCCAGGCGATCACGGTCACAATAGCGATAATCATCACCGCTGGAACAAAATAGGCGGATATTTGATCCGCTAAGCGTGCCAATTTTGGCTTAGTGCTTTGAGCCTCTCGGACTAGCTCAATCATTTTTGAAAGAACTGTTTTTTCACCCACCTCGGTCACTTTGAAGAGAAAAGTGCCGGTACTATTTAAGGTTCCGCCAATGACATGATCTCCCAATTTTTTATGGGCTGGCAGGGCTTCTCCTGTCAACATCGATTCATCTACGTAGGACTCTCCATCGACCACAGTACCATCAACGGGAATGCTTTCCCCAGGATGAATTCGTATGACATCACTCACTTGCAAGGCTTCAATTTCAATCTCAATTTCTTGGCCTTCGCGCAAAATCGTTGCGGTTTTGGGACGCAGCGCTAATAAAGCCATAATGGCGCTGGAAGCCTTTCCCTTCGCGCGCTCTTCCAAAATACCGCCCAAATTAATGAAGGCTAAAATAATCAACGCAGATTCAAAATACAAATGGATGGCCTGCAGGGGCAGATAGGCCATAAAAATCGTCACGCCAGTTGAATAAAGCCAAGCCGCCCCAATCCCAATCGCAATCAGGCTGTCCATCGTTGTGCTAAAAGATTTGAGGGCTTTGAAGGCATTGCTATAAATAGAACTTGCCGCGTAAATGAGAATGATCAATGTCAAAATACTTTCAACACCGCCCATCCATTGCTGCGGAGCACCGAGCATTCCCTGAAACATAAACAATGCGCCGAAGATGCCTGGCAAAATCACCTTCAACCAGGAAGGCGCTGCATGCTCATGATGATGCATAGAATCATGCATCGCCTGATGAACCTCCGCATGATAGCCCGCCTTTTTAACCGCCTCGATGAGTGCTTCGGAAGAAACCGATGCATCAGACTCCACACGGGCAGACTGCTCCGCAAAATGGACTGAAGCCTGGCTCACCCCTGGCACTTTTTGAAGTGCTTTTTCAATTTTATTGACACAGCTGGCACAAGACATACCATGAATATCAAGGTACTGAATGGGCATATTGAAAACAACCTCATGAATTACAAACAAGCTATCATAACACATGGACAATGTGCAAATTTTTGTTGCAAATTAAGCTAAGCTTTACAATTGTCGGATTTTTTCTAAAAACCTACTGCTGTCGAATCTTAGCAAAGATTTTATTGTTCATTGACTCAACCACCTTCGCAGTATGGGCCTCAGACAAATGAGCATAGCGCTTAACCATGCTCAAGGTCTTATGCCCTAAGACTTCAGCAATCTCAGCCAGACTTGCACCATTCATGGCAAGATATGAAGCGGTGGAGTGCCGCAAATCATGAAAGTGGAAGTTTTCAATATTCGCTTTCTGCAAAATATTGAGCCACGGCCTTCTGATATCGATTGGCTTTGAAACATTGTGAGGGCTGGGAAAGACCAGACCTGCTTTATCGCAACTTTTCGCATATTCAGTTAGCACTTCTAATGCAAAGCTTGAGATCGGCAAAGCGCGACGCTCGCCGTTTTTGGTGTCTTCCAGAACGATAATCCGTCTTACAAGATCGACGTGTTTCCAATGAAGACCCACGATTTCCATTTTACGCGCGCCTGTTGAAAGGCAGAGCACGACGATTGGATAGAGCATTTTATTTTTGGATGCTTGACACACGCTCAATAGATTGCCTCTCTCGTCTTCGGACAGAAAACGGACTCTACCACGTGGCTCCTTCATTTTCGAAATTCGCAGAAAGGGATTCTCGTTAATCCAGCCCCATTTAAAGGATAGGCTGAAAATATGACTCAGGATTGCGAAATAGCGATTGATGGTTGCAGGTGCGCGCTGCCGCTTGAAATGAGTCTCCCCTTCAAGCAAATAATCACGTTCCTGATTGAGCACAGACACCGAGACATTGCTGAGATCATACCCCTTGAAACGCTCTTTCCAGTAGGCCAGCAAGCGTTTTTGTACTCTGAGGTCTTTTTTGTTTTGCAAAATTGTGTCGTTATATTTTTGGGCGGCCTCTTCAAAAGAATATGATTTTTTTGGAGCCTCCTGAAACTTCCCTTTTTGCATCGAAAGCCTGATTTCATCCGCCCAACTTTTCGCATCCATTAACCGACTAAATGTTGAGGATTGCATCGGGAAACCTTTAACACGGACTCTCACATGATAAGACGTTTTACCGTAACTAACCCGTTTTTGTATCGTAGCCACTTTATCACTCCTTATGATTTAATTATATTATCACAGCGAGCAATTATTGTCAATTTTCTAATCATGTTGAGTTTCGTTGGCTCCAAAGTGGAACAAACAGCCCTTTTTAGGGTCTCAGACCAAAAATTCGACTTCCGAGTATATTTACAGAAGTCAATAAATCCGGTATACTGGCTACTTGTCGGGCTCATAGCTCAGTTGGTTAGAGCAGAGGACTCATAATCCTTTGGTCCTTGGTTCAAGTCCAAGTGGGCCCACCAATGTTTGCGATGTAATGAGTCTTTTATTGTTTTATTACTGCCCATGCCATTAGGAGCCAGCATGACTCAATTCAACAGCCTTTTTAGCCCTTTGCAGTTAGGCGATCTTGCTTTACCAAACAGAATGATCATGGCTCCCATGACGCGATCCAGAGCAGGGGAAGGGCGTGTGCCCAGCATTATAATGGCTCAGTACTACGCGGATCGCGCCAGTGCTGGCCTTATTATTAGCGAAGCAACTTCGATTTGCCCGATGGGTGTTGGCTATGCAAATACACCCGGAATTTGGTCAGAAGCTCAGGTTTCCGGTTGGCGTTTGGTGACAGATGCTGTTCATCAAAAAGGAGGACGGATTTTTCTGCAACTCTGGCATGTTGGACGTATCTCAGACCCTCTCTTTTTGAATGGCGAATTGCCGGTTGCCCCCAGTGCAATTCGGCCTAAGGGCCATGTCAGTCTAGTTCGGCCTGAAAAACCTTATGTCACCCCCAGAGCACTCAATACAGACGAAATTCCTGAAGTCATCGCAGCCTATTGCCAAGGGGCAAAAAATGCAAAAAACGCAGGTTTTGATGGAGTGGAAATACATGCTGCAAACGGCTATCTCCTGGATCAGTTTCTTCAGGACAGCACCAACCATCGTACAGATCAATATGGTGGAAGCCTCGAAAATCGAGCCAAACTCTTATTAGAAGTCGTGGATGCCGTCATTTCAATATGGGGAAATAAACGGGTTGGCGTGCATCTTGCCCCCCGTTGTGATGTTCACGATATGGGGGATACGAACCCCCTGTCCACGTTTTCATACGTCGCTCAAGCCCTAGGAAAACGAAAAATTGCCTTTATTTTTGCGCGTGAGCAGCAAGGGGAGGGCTATATTGGTGATCAATTAAAAGCAGCTTTTGGGGGAGTGTATATTGTTAATCAAAATCTCACCGCTGAAGATGCTGAAGAACTCATTTCAACAGGGAAAGCAGATGCGGCCGCTTTTGGACAGTCTTTTCTTGCTAATCCTGATTTACCCGCAAGATTCGCACAAAACGCCCCTCTGAATGCGCCAGATACTGATACCTTCTATGTAGGAGGCTCTCATGGTTACATCGATTATCCGACATTAGAAAAATCTACGCTTCATGACGAGCAGTGCGGCTAACCCTCAGCGGCGTGGGACAATCATAAGGTTTAAGTCATGCTCATCAGGCCTATAGTCTCCATATTGATTTAAATAAAAAAACACCGTATTCTTTACCTCGTAATTTAAATAAACACCAACAAGGAGTTTTCATGCACGCTGCTGCCCCTTTCGCCGACTCACCTGAATATCACGCGCGAAGCGCCAGCGCCAAAGCAGCCATAAAAGGGTACGCTTCTGGCAAGCGGCGTCGGAGCTTAATGCAAAATTGGGGACATGCTGATAGCCATTGGACTCATCTGTTGGAGGCCATCTCATCGGAACCAGTTACGTTGTCAAGCTTGCAAGCAATAGATAAGTACGCCCACCTAGCGGGGAGCTTCTACCGCAAAGTGCGTGAGCAGTGCGCACAAGACTCTGCTGAAATGCAATTTTTTACAGATGAAATCGCAATTGTTACACGAACACATGAAAAAGCCTTGAGAGACACGGCAGGCAAACTGATGAGCCAAGCGCTCCCTTCCACAGAAGACGAAAAAGCACTGGCAGCTTTATTATTGCGCTTTATCCTGATTTTTCCAAACTTTGATACAGAGTTGTTCCAAAATTTTTTAGCCTGGTATTGCACCCAACCTGCTCTCTTTTTAGAAAGTTTAAATGCATTTTCCGATCACAAAGAAGAAATAAAAACTCCCGCTTTTTTTGCAATAATCTCCAATGTTTTAGGTACTTTTCTCACAGATTCTACTAGCACATCTGAGCTTAAAAGAGAAGTATGCGTGACCATTTCAAAATTCATCTGTCATTTTCCCAGCCATCAAAATGGATTACAGTCAATTATTCCAATACTCGCAGGTCTTGTCTGTATGCCAGAGGCCTTGCCAATTCAAGATTCTTTTTTCTGGTGTTTAAGCAATCTCATCTCTGGAAATGCTGCGAATCAATCCATCCTCTTTGCTCAGCCTGGCTTGATAGAGGTCCTTCTACGGGATTTAAAAAGTGATGCCCCAACGTTCAAGCATGACATTTTAAGGCTGCTTGGCAATCTCATTTTCAACCATCCGGATCACCAGGCAAGGTTGACTGGCCCAGGCACGGAATTTGTGGAAGCATTACTGCACCTCCTAGAGGTAGATCCGAAATTGCCGCAAGAAACTCGTATGCTTAGCACCTGGGCGCTCATCAATTTATCTGCACACTTAACTTATGCTGACCGAATTACTGCGGCCGGTGGAGTTGAGCTTCTGACCCAATATCGAGATGTGCTTGACAACCGAAAAGACATCGCTGAAATTGCGTTTGCTTCAAGCATCTTGGCCCACCTCTCCCCTCCAACAGCCCCTGCAGCAGTGCAGCCTCCTGTTGCGGCCTCGGCTTGCCCCCCTAAACAAAAAAAATCAGAAAGAAAGCGTCGTGTTGTCAGCGCCCTGGAGCCTCTTGCTACAGAAACTATGGCTGCAGCTGCAGGTCCTACAGTAGAAACTGCGCCTACTGGAAACATTGCGGCGAAAAAAAGACCCGCTACAGAAGAAGGTGCTCTATCATTCCCACCCTGCTCCTTAGCGGACCTGACTAGTGTGGCAACAAGACCTGTTACATTGGCTGCCGACACCGGAGCACTGCTAGCTGCAGCACCAGCACCGTCGGGCGTATTCCCTTCTCCGTCTTCGTTCTTTTGGCCTCGTGTTCCTGTTTATCCCGCACCCAATCCTTATTACGGTGCAAATCCGACTCCGCATTCAGGCTTCTACACTCCGCAGATGCAGCCCCCAGAGCTCTCCCCTCCCCCTGTTCTGTATCTGCCACCATCGCCGTATCCACTCCATCATGCCCCTCATGCTGCCACTCACTTCGGACCTCCCTTGCCTTGGTATCAAGCCTTTGCCCAGCCCACAGCGCCTCTTTCAAGCCCTACTGGCTCATTGTTACCGATGTGGATGGGACCTCCTACTGATAGTGCCCAGGCGCAGCCTGACCCTTGGACTGAGCCTCGTGGATTTATCTGACCTTTCGACGGATATTGAATATCAGAATAGGTTTTGGCGGGTGGGGTTTTCCATATCAAAATGAACAGGCAGGCGCAAAATCAGCGCCTCTCTAGGCTTGATCTCAGCAGGAATCGAAATGGGGCTGCTTGCTACAATGGCTTGTAGTGCAGCTTGATCTAAGCTCAAAACGCCACTACTTTGCACAAGCTGAATGTTTTGCAAATTCCCCTCACTATCCAACCGAAACTGCACCACGCTTTGGCCTTGCTCCACCTGCGTGATCGCCCCAGAGGGATAATGCAAATGATGTTGAATATCGCCAGCAATCAGCAATAACAATTGTTGAATTTGATTAGACGCCAGTGGCGGCATGGTGCCTGCAGATGGAAGCGCAGGGGTTGCTGACGGAGCAGGAGCAGCCCTAGCTAACCTCAACGGTCTTTGAGCAATCTGCTGAATTTTGGAAGGCTGAACTGGCAGAGGCTGTAAAATTTGCTGTGGTTTCGCACTCACCGTTGTTTTGACCACCAGATAGGCCTGTTCTATGCTGGTGGAATGAGTGGTCTTGCCATAGAAGATTGCATGCCTAAAAACCATCAATACAACCGCAAGGATCACTGCATGCAGTAAGATTGAAATCAGCAAACTATTCTTGGATCGTCTCATCAATGATTTTTTAGTTGAAGCGATAAGTGCATGTTAGCACAGCCGTACGCCCATTAGCAGGGTAATAGGCGACCGGATTATTATTCGCTGCAGTGATGTAAGGCGCATAGACCGTGGCCGAATAATAAAGCTGATTGGTCAAATTATCCACACGCAAGCTCAATAGCCAGGCCGAAAACTCGGCATTGATCGCCAAATTTTCTACCCAATAGCCAGGCACTTGACTGCTGACATTGGCATTATCGCCTTCTGCAAACTCTGGCCCGACGTATTGAGATTCCCCATAAACCGACCAAATAGAATTCACCTGATATCGTGCATTGAAGTCCAACAGCACGTTGGAAGCCCCAGGAATTTTGTTGCCTGCATCCACCCCAGTCTCAAAAAAATTATTCATGAGTGTCGCACTGCCACCTAAAGTCCATTTTTGTGCGATCTCATCGCTGAGATCACCTGTTATCCCTTCACGACGCGTGGGGGACAAATTGTAATTGGCAGCCAGGCCATTTTGAGGAGTATAAAAACCAATCTCATTTTGTAAATTGATGAGAAAGGCCTCAGCATCCCATTGAAATTCGGCCCCTTGCCAATTGATTCCACTTTCATACGCTGTTGAAGTCGTGGGCTGCAGTCCAAATCCTGCACCTGGATTGGCAGTCAAGTTAGATTCATCAATAAAGGGTAACTGATAACCCATCGCCCGGCGAATATAAACGATTGTTTCTGAGTTAAGCGCGGCATTCAAACCGATTGTTCCCAAAGCCAATGTCTGCGATTGACTGCTCTCCGGATTGAATTGCAAAGTCGCATTATTAAAAAACTGCCCCTCTGTTTCCACTGCAACCAGGCGACCACTGCCAGCCAAACTGATCTTCGCCGTCAAAGGCACATTCAAACTGGCATCACTGCTATATTGTTGCTGATTGGATCCACTAATATTTGAATATAAATCCGGGCTTTCAAAACGATAGCCCTCATTACTGAATGCCAACCCGAAGCTGGTATCAATCGGGCGATTCCACAGTATAAAACGCCCCTCTAACTCTGGATTCAACATCAGCGTGTTGTACTTTTGGGTGAAAATTCCATCTAAATTAGAAGTGGCGTCTTGCAAACGATCACTGAGATTGATCTTCATCTGCCATAACGCATTGAAGTCCTCAGTCCACACCAGGCCGAATAAGCCAGTATTTGCCTGATAAGTCCCTTGCCCCTGTGACGCAAAGGACTGCGTGGGATTGGATTCTGCCTGCACATCGGTCAAATACCCAGGCAACTGCATGGTTTGCCGCATGAAATCAGCATTTGCCACGACACTGCCTGAACGATTATCTTTCTCAAAAGAAAAATTACCTTGCCCTGTATTTTCGCGGCTATTTTCACGATCGCCCTCGTCAAATTGATTCTGCACGTCCGCACGGTAGGCTGTACTCGCATTGATGGGCCCAGCTGAAATGCCAATGATTTGATTACTCCAAGGGGTTCCGCCCCCCACACTCAAGCTTTGCGCAGGCTGAGTGGGAGATGTCGTGATAATATTAATGGCTCCGCCTAAACTCTGGTTGCCATAAATCGTCCCCGCTCCGCCTGGTGTAATGATAATTTGCTCTATTTCGGAAAGTGGAATTAAACTGATATCCGGATTACTCATCGAAATATTCGTCAAAGGCTGGCCATTGACCAAAATCAGCGCTGGCTCAGAATGGATTAAAATCTCTGGTTCAGCAGAAACACCGGTAATATACTGCACCCCTGAAATATTGCCGATCAATTGTCCGATATCATTAGCCCCAGAGCGCACAATCTGCGATTTGGAAATAATCACTTGATTGCCCAAAATAGGGGAATTTTGATATAAAAAAGGCGGGGCTGCACTCACCCCCACACTTGGTAATTCATAGACAGGGGACTCATCTGCATACAACGGGGAGAGCACCAATAATCCAGAGACAATCAGTCGAAGGCTAATGTTCCCGAGTTGCATGAAATTCTACTTCTGGGTGCCGCTCCATGGCCAATTGCAAATTCACTCGTGTAGGCGCAAGATAGGTCAAATGACCCGCGCCATCCAAGGCTAAATATTCTCCTGCTTTTTGCTCCAAAGCTTGTTCTGCTTTCGCGTTTTTTGGCTTGAGCCAACGGGCTTGCGAAACACTGACATTTTCATAAGCACATTCGACACCATACTCGTTCAGCAAGCGAAAGGCCACCACATCAAACTGCAATACGCCAACGGCACCTAAAATCAAATCATTACTGTGAATAGGTCGAAAGACTTGCGTCGCTCCTTCTTCCGATAACTGGGTTAAGCCTTTTTGCAGAGCTTTGGCTTTGAGCGGGTCCTTCAAACGCACTCGCCTGAATAATTCTGGCGCAAAATTAGGGATCCCCATAAATTTGAGATTTTCCCCTTCTGAAAAACTATCCCCAATTTGGATGCCGCCATGGTTATAAATCCCAATGATATCGCCCGCAAACGCTTCATCCAGTTGTTCACGGTTAGAGGCTAAAAAAGTCACTGCTTGATTGACTTGAAACGGTTTTTGCACACGAACTTGCCATAGCTTCATACCCTTTTTAAATTGCCCTGAACAAATACGTAAAAACGCAATACGATCGCGATGATTAGGGTCCATATTGGCTTGAATTTTAAAAACAAAACCACTGAATTTGGACTCACCAGGGGCGATTTCACGCGTTTCAGTTTGGCGAGGTTGCGGCGGTGGCGCGCATTCGGTAAAGCCTTTCAACAGAAGATCGATTCCGAAATTGCCTAAAGCCGTTCCAAAATAGACCGGCGTCAGCTCCCCTCGCAGATAAGCTTCCTGATCAAAGGCATGGCTTGCACCTTGGACGAGCTCAATTTCCAAGCGCAACTCTTCCGCTAAATCTCCAATGGCTGCATCCAAATCAGGGTGATGGAGGCCTTGGATGGTTTTAAATTCAAACAGGTGATCTCCATGACCGCGCTCATATAAGTGAATGGTATCGGTACCCAGATGATACACGCCTTTAAAATATTGCCCCATGCCAATGGGCCAGGTCACGGGTGCACATTTGATTTTGAGCACGTCTTCCACTTCATCCAAGACTTCCATTGGGCTTTTCGTGTCCCGATCCATTTTGTTGATAAAAGTGATAATGGGCGTGGTCCGCAAACGGCAAACTTCCATCAGTTTAATCGTCCGCTCTTCTACCCCTTTCGCCGCATCAATTACCATCAGACAAGAATCCACCGCCGTTAAAGTGCGATACGTATCCTCCGAAAAATCTTCATGCCCAGGCGTGTCTAGCAAATTGACAATCTTGCCATTATAGGGAAACTGCATCACCGAGGTGGTCACCGAGATCCCCCGTTGTTTTTCAAGCTCCATCCAGTCTGAGGTCGCATGGCGAGAGGCTTTTTTCCCCTTCACTTCTCCTGCAAGATTAATCGCTCCGCCGTGGAGCAGCAGTTTTTCAGTAATCGTCGTTTTCCCTGCATCAGGGTGAGAGATGATTGCAAAAGTACGACGGGTGTTGACCTCGTTGTTCATAAAGACTCCATCATTCTAAAGTCAGGGTTTGTCAAGAAGGGGGAATTATGCCACAATACGGCCAACTTTAAAATCCATTTCCGTGATTGATGAGCGCACGCATTCTAGATGGCAAACAACTCGCAGCGTCCATGCGTCTGGCGCTGAAGCAAAAACTGGCCGCTCGACCCCAAGGTCGCCGTGCGCCGGGATTAGCAGTCGTTTTGGTGGGAGATCATGCAGCCTCACAAATTTATGTGAACCACAAAATCAAGGCGTGTACGGAAGTGGGCATTCAAGGCCAATGCCTACATTTTCCTGAAAGTATCACTGAAAATGAACTGCTAATTACCCTTATGCAGCTCAACCAAGACCCCTCAATCGACGGTATTTTGGTGCAATTACCGCTCCCTCCCCACATTGATAACGAAAAAATTCTACTCGCCATTCATCCGCTCAAGGATGTAGATGGTTTTCATCCGGAAAATATTGGCCTCTTGGCAGTGCGGGCCCCTCGCCTGTCTCCTGCAACACCACGTGGGATTATGCAATTATTGGAACACTTTGTTGGGGAAATTAAAGGACTCCACGCTGTGGTCGTGGGTGCCTCTAATATTGTCGGGCGGCCCATGGCACTTGAACTCTTAAACCGTCGTTGCACCGTCACCATTTGCCATAGCCAGACCCGTGATTTAAAAAGCTTTACAGAACAAGCTGATTTATTGGTCGCCGCAGCCGGTGTGCACGGCCTCATTACCGCTTCGCATGTCAAAGAGGATGCCATTGTTGTTGATGTGGGAATTCATCGCTTACCAAATGGGCAGGTGGTTGGTGATGTGTTATTTGACGAAGTTGCGGCTAAAACCAGCTGGATTACTCCTGTTCCCGGAGGCGTTGGCCCCATGACGATTGTGGGCCTGCTGGAAAACACCATCGAAGCGTATCAACTCAATTGGGTAGAATCATGAATCAACGCGAATTGAATAAACAAAAAGCCGCTAAAATGGCCTTGGATTTTATTGAAGTAGGCTGTGTTTTAGGAGTAGGGACAGGGTCGACTACCCAATATTTTATGAGCGAACTCCCCCGCCTCAAAGGCAAAATTGAAGTCTGCGTGTCTAGCTCTAAAGATACCACTACACGCCTAAAAGCATTAGGCTTGCAAGTTGTGGATTTAAATACCGTGCAAGGTCTTGACCTCTATGTCGATGGCGCAGATGAAGTGGACCCAGATAAAAATTTGATCAAAGGCGGAGGGGCTGCTTTAACCTTCGAAAAAATTCTGGCGGTCAATGCCAAAACCTTTGTTTGCATTGTCGATGAGCAAAAGTGTGTACCCCATTTGGGTCAGTTTCCACTGCCTGTTGAAGTTTTACCAATCGCTCGCAGCGCTGTAGCAAGACAATTGCTGCAGATGACCCAGGGCCAACCCTTGCTTCGCCCTAATCTCGTGACCGAGTCTGGCAATGTGATCTTAGATGTCTTGCATCCCAAGTTACCTGACCCACTCACGATGGAGCAAGCGCTAAAGCTACTTCCGGGGGTTGTGGAAGTTGGTCTTTTTGCTCAGCGCCGTCCTGATCACATTTTGATCGGAACCACAAACTAATTTGGTTGCATGTGCGCGCTAGTCTAGCCGGAATGTGACTGGCTGCTTCGGTCATCTTGTTCCACTGTATTCCTGCTTTTTCAACGCGAAATCTAGCCAGAAGAAAGCTCGATGGAATAGCCATAGCAATCCCAAAAGCTAAAAAGAGATATTCGGCCAATTTTGACTCAACTCCCTCGCAATGGCTCCGTCCGGCAGCACTAGGAGTAGATGAATGAATCAACGCGCAGAGGACGATGGCCATACTTTTCAATCCCTGTGGAGTATTTAACGGATTGAGAATAGGGGAAAAATAAACAAAAATTCCGCCAAATCGGTTGGCACTTCTATGCAAACAACCCATCCTTATAGCAGGAGGGGCAGACGTGGCTGCAGTCACAATAATCTGGGTTTGGTCTACAGGCTCATCTCCCGGCAGGGGCTCGTCACTCGCCAGCTCTTCATATGTGTATAATTCGGGATATTTTGCTCTTTCTGCTAGCAAATAATCACTACGCTGCTTGGCAATTTGCGTGAAGCTTAAATTGAGATTAGAAAGCATAGCCAATGCCCCAGATAAAATTAAATTGGCAGGATTCAAAATCGGCAATTTAAACAAGACCAGCAAATTGGAGACCTGATAGGTTGAGAAAGCAGCATTCCCGATATGGGGGACAGCTGACATGGCAACATGCTTGAGCCAAAACTCCCAAGTCAGAAACGACCCTTGACCAGATAAATCGATTGCCTCTAACGCATTAAAATTTGCAGAAGAACCAAATACAATGAGTGCAAAATAAGCTCCAATCACTTTGAGAATCACTGCTTCGGCTGAAAAAGAAAAAAGCCAGGCCAGGAAGGAAAAGGTAATCATCGAACCATTATACGCACTTGCACCGGTTGTGAGCCCATTCATGCAGGCTGCAAACCAAATAAAATAGCGCCTCCCTCTAGAAATGAGTTTAGGCTGATGTACTTCTGGTGCAATAAAGATGCGATTAGCTTCGGAAAGGCCCTTAATGGTACCATCTGATAAAGTATAGGTGCCTGCAGCCACATTGCTGAGGCCCTCATTGAGAGTATGCCACGCACCACGCACCATGCCACAGGCCGATAAGGCTTGAGAGGCAGAATCTCGAACAGAATTAAACGAACCCAGCCCACTAAAGATACGCCCAATAATAGCGCTGATTCCCAAAGTAATCCGAGCCCAGCCTGAACTATTATCGTGATCAGGTTGTCTTCGGGGCCGACTACAGCATCCAAACACAGTGGCGCCCCCTCCTCGATTTCTATCTGCGGAACTGGTATTGTAACCCATCTTCGACCGGGTTGATATAATAATTTTTACGTAACCCTATTTTTTGAAAGCCACAGCGTTCATAAAGCTTGCAAGCTGCTTGATTTCCCGCACGAACCTCTAAAAAAATTTTTTCAAAAGGTGCGCAAACCCGTTTGAGGAGGGCCATCGCGTGCCCTTGTTTGCGGTATGGCGGCGAGGTTGCAATTAGCAACAGATCTGCCTCATCGCCTACGACTTGCAATAAAGCAAAACATACTAAATTTGCCTCATCAAATAATCCAAAGGCTTGATTTTGTCTCAATTGCAATGAGGTTTCCAACATCGCCGGCGACCAATTCAGCTCAGGATAAAAAGCAATTAATTGCAACAGCGCTGGAAGATCAATTTGATTTAAACTTCTGCAAATCATAAAGCACCTGTTTTTTACAAGCAGGCTCAGTCAACATTTGACTGATGCTGAGGGTTTGAATACTGCGCCCTGCCTGTGGCGGCCTTTTCACCACTCCAAATTGTAATAGCGTTTGCGCCTGAACATCACACTCTGTATCTGCAAATAATACGATATAATCGCTTTGGGCAAGATAGGCCATAATTTTTTGCAGTTGCGTTTGATGCAAGGAACCAAAGGCAGCCTCGATCTCCTCTACAGCAACAACCCATCTGTGTTGTACGGGAAGGGTTTCGGGCTGACGCGGGACAAAAAGGGGCAAATCCAAACTTTCAAGAATGGCCAAATTATGCATCATGCGATTTTTTTCTCAAAAACAAAATCAGCGTCCCAACTGGTCCTGAGAGCAAAAACAGCGCAAAAATAATGCACAACGCCTCAGCAGGACGCAAGACAATTCCTGCTAAAACAAAGACAATCAGGACAAGATAGGTAAACCGGATGTTCTTTTTCAAGTCAATGTCTTTAAAGCTACGAAAATAAATATTACTCACCATTAAATACGAGGCAAACAGCATCACTACGACCAAGACCAAAGTGTAGCCTAGCCCTTGAAAGCCATGTAAAGTGGACACCCAGATCAGGCTTGCCACCAACGCAGCAGCCGCAGGACAAGGAATGCCATAAAAATAGCGTTTGGCTTTTTTGCTATTCACGGGTGATTCCAATTGCACATTGAAGCGCGCCAAACGCAAAGCCACGCACGCACTAAAGATAAAGGCAGAAAGCCAGGCCAATTTTGACCAGCCAATCGGGCCTAAGTACAGACTATTCCAATTATACGCAAGCAAGGCCGGGGCCACCCCAAAAGACAACATATCTGCAAGCGAATCATATTGGGCGCCAAAGGCACTTTGCGCATTAATTAAACGCGCTACACGCCCATCCAAGCCATCAAAAATCAGCGCAATAAAAATGGCAATCGCAGCGGAAATAAAATCCTGATTCATCCCGGCAATAATTGAATAAAACCCGGCAAAAAGACTGCCTGTGGTAAAAAGATTGGGCAACAAATAGATCCCGCGTTTTCGAATGGGTGCGTTTTGATCTTGATCAGTCATCATCATTAAAAACGGTTTTCAAGACCCACCATTATGCAGTATAATGGCGCACAAATCTAGTCTTAAGGTTTTTATGACCATTTTATGTGAAGGCGATTTCGTTGTCGTTGGCGAAACGCTTACGGGGAAAAAATTCCAACCCAGCGACTGGGCAGAGCGCATGGCTGGGACCTTATCGACCTTTCGTAACCGCCGTATTATTTACTCTCCCCTCTTGATGCCGATTGTTTTGAATGGCATAAAATCCTTACGGGTCGCAATCGAGCTCAAAACACAGTATCCCGCGATTTACGAAGAGGTGGAGCTCTTTGCCAAAAAAAATCAACTCCAAGTGATTTGTGAGGTCCCCAGTGCTTAAAAATACCACTCACAGCTTTGGCAGTGTTACCAAAATCCTCCACTGGGCGATTGCACTCTTAATTCTACTGATGTTTTTGTCTGGTTATTTTGACCTTCCACCTCATATCCATAAATTACTGGGCCTTTCTGTATTACTCTTGATGATTCTGCGTATCCTATGGCGTGTTAGCAACCCCATGCCTAAACTGCCTCCTCGCGTCACCAACCTAGAACGTGCGCTTGCCCGGGCTGTGCAAGGGCTGCTTTATTTCACATTACTGGCGATGCCTCTATCCGGCTGGATGATGTCCACTGCCTTTGGTCATCCTCCTCGTATTGGTACCTTGAACCTACCCTTTCCTGGATTGACCCATCTTTCAAATTGGGGCCCGCTGCTGTGGGACTTGCATTCTAGCTTAGCCATTGTGATCTTGGTGTTAATTGGCCTGCATTTTTTAGGCGCGATGAAGCATTTTTTTATCGACCATGATGGTGTAATGCAAAGAATGCTACCGCGTTGCTTTCATCGTCGACTTAAAATCACGCAATGGCAGAAAAAACTAAAACGTCCAATAAAACTCCATCCCCGCGTTCGCGAGGATGATACAAGGAGGCAATAAATGGGATGGTGGGCACTCTGGGGCTTGTTTAGTCTCAAACTATTAAGCTTTTTAGCGCTGGTTACCCTTTTCCTTTTATTCATACTGGGAGTATTGGGCAAAGCGAAGCAACGCCTGCGTGAGGGGCAATTGCAGATCCGCAATCTCAGCGAGGAAATTGCGGCTCAAAACCAAGATTTATGGGATGAAGTGCTCGATAAAAAGGCCCGACGTCTCAAAAAAAAGGCCCTCAAGAAAAAATCGAAATCACCCCAGTCTTTGCCCACCTTATATGTGTTGAACTTTGAAGGTGATCTGCAAGCCAGTGAGGCTGAAAACCTAGCTAAAGAAGTGACTGCGATTGTCGAAATTGCAGAGCCCGGGGATGAGGTTTTAGTCAAAATTAACAGCCCGGGTGGGGTCGTCCAGGGTTATGGTTATGCCGCGTCTCAACTCCTACGCCTGAAAGAGCGCAATTTAAAATTGACGGTTGCTGTGGATAAAGTAGCAGCAAGTGGCGGTTATCTCATGGCGGTGGTGGCCGATCAGCTTCTGGCTGCGCCCTTTGCCATCATTGGCTCGATTGGAGTGGTGGCCCAGCTTCCCAATTTTAATCGGCTCTTGAAAGAAAAAGGCGTTGATTTTGAACAAATCACCGCCGGAGAATATAAACGCACGCTCAGCCTGTTTGGCGAAAATACAGAAGCAGGCCGTGAAAAAATGAAAGCGCAATTGGAAAGCATCCACACCCAGTTTAAACAATTTATCCGCCGTCAGCGCCCTCAAGTAGATGTTGAGGCCATCGCGACAGGAGATCATTGGTTGGCAGAAGAAGCAAAAAATCTATACTTAGTTGATGAGCTCAAAACCAGCGATGCGTATATTTTGGAAGCATTTCATACGGGACGTGCCATTTTTCAAATTAAATACGAGCAAAAAAAGAGCCTCAGTCAGCGTCTTTTTCAGCCTTTACAAAAACTGTGTCAATTTTCCATTTGAACCCTTTAGAAGGAAACCCAGCCTATGCCCCTTTCCCTCAATCAACTCTCTGTCAATATTCCCAGAGGAGCAGCAAGCCTCTTTTTTATCCAAATCTTTGCGACTCTGGCCTTTGCGATGCTCTATCCCACTTTGGAGCTTTATATGGTGGATGGTCTCAAGCTGCCTGTGGTGCTTGCCAATGCCATTCTGGGTGCTTTTCTCGCTTTTAACTACGGCTTGCACTTGCTGGGCGGTTTTTTTGGAGGGCGGCTCCTGAGCTTTCGCAACCTCTTTGTCACGGGCATGGTGCTGCAGATCGTGGGTTGTGTGATCCTTTCTATTCTCAGCTTTGCCAGCTTGACTTGGGGGATGGCTTTTTTTCTGGTTGGCAGCGGGCTAAATGTCACCTGTATCAACATGATGCTGACGCAACTTTTTGCACCTCAAGACAAAAGACGTGAAACAGCTTTTTTGTGGAACTACAGCGGCATGAACTTAGGCTTTTTTATTGGCTTTGCGGTTGCGGGTTATTTTCAACTTGAAAATAACTATCACATGCTGTTTCTGTTGTGCACCTCAGGAAATCTCATTGCCATTGTTCTTACAGCTGTGAATTGGCATAAACTACGTGACCGCAAAACAATCCTCTCTCAGCTGCCCTTTAAAGCCTACGCAGGGCGGACTGTTTTAGGCTTCTTTTGTGTTATTTGTATGGTCCCCATTTTGCTTTGCCTTTTAAAACATGCGCATCTAAGCAATGAAATTGTCTTGCTCACTGGTTTTGTAATTCTCCTGGTGATGCTTGTTCTGGCACTCCGACAACCTGAGCTGCATTTTAAGAAAAAAATGCTTGCCTACCTTATTTTGGTACTGAGTTCACTTGTGTTTTGGTCTTTGTATCAAATTGCACCGATCGGACTCACTACCTTTGCTGAATATAACGTCAATCGTCATGTTTTTGGCTTCACCATCTCACCACAATGGATCCTCAATATCAATGCGTTTGTCATCATGTTTGGCGGCCCCACGATGCCTATTTTTCTCAAAAAAATCCGTACTCGCTACCCTCACTTCTCCATTCCCCATCAATTTACAAGTGCCTTGCTCTTGATTGGGATTGGCTTTTTGCTTCTCCCCATTGGCATTCATTTGGCACCCAGTGATGGCTTGTCTTCCTTTCAATGGATTTTTTGGAGCTATGTCATCCAAAGCTTAGGGGAATTGCTTATTTCCCCAATTGGTTATGCCATGATTGGTCAGCTTGCACCCCCTGGATTAGGGGGGATCATGATGGGGGTCTGGATGTTGTTCAGCGGAGTCGGTGGGGTCTTATCCAGCTATGCCTCCACTTGGGCAGGCGGCAGTAGTAATTCTTTGAATCCGCTGATGACCAACCCCGGTTATGCGCATGTATTTCAGATTTTGGGCTGGGGCGCTGTGGCATGTGGGGTATTGTTTTTTATGCTGATCCCGATGTTACGCCGACTGATTAACGAATCTCATTAATGCTCAAAAAATTACTTGCAAAAGCGATTTGTTTTGGTTAAGATAGCGGGCTCGTGATGAAACAAGGCGGATTTAACGATGAAAAGAACTTTCCAACCCAATAATTTGGTCAAAAAACGCAAACATGGCTTCTTGGCCCGTATGGCAACCAAGCATGGTCGCGCCGTCCTGTCCCGTCGTCGCGCCAAAGGAAGAGCGCGCCTCGCCGTTTAAGGTCATTCTTTTGCATTTTAAGCTTGCAAAGCCAATTTTATTTAAAAAAGCCGACTTTACGACCCTATTCCAAACAGGGTCTAAAAAGCACGGCTCTTTTTTTATGGTTTATTTTCTAAGCCCTTCTGCCGAAACTACTTATAAGCGTTTTGGTTTGGTCGTCGGTAAAAAAGCGACAGGTACCAATGTAAAACGCAATTTGGTCAAACGCATTATCCGCGAATCCTATCGCCTTCAGCAGCATTCTCTGACCCAAAAACAGATTTTAATTGTCGCCAAACGGAATTTAAAAACCATTTCAGCGCAAGACTTGCGCCAGGATCTGGATACAATTTTGGCTAAAATCTATGATTAAGCCCCTCTTAAAAAGCCTGATCTTTTGCTATCAATGGACATTTGGCTTAATCCTGGCGCCGCGCTGCCGTTTTTACCCCAGCTGCAGTCATTATGCATTGTCGGCTTTGCAAACTCATTCTTCTTGCTATGCCGTTTGGCTTATTGTTAAACGTCTGCTAAAATGCCACCCTTGGCACCCAGGAGGACTGGATGAAGTCCCTGCCCGCAAATCCAACGTGAGAAAGGAATTAGGATGAACGACTTATTTAGCTTGAAAAATATCAGAACGGCCCTCTATGTTGCCCTATTGATTGTACTGAGTATCTTATTTTTAAAATGGCAAGCACTGAATGCTCCACCTGCTTCCCAGCCTGCGACAACCGCCAGCTCCGCGAATGCGAATGCCAGCACAGGAACCACCTTGCCCGGCAATGTAAATTTGCCAGTGACAACCCCGTCCTCAAACAGCGCCTCCACTGCCCTCACTAACAGCACCGCCGCGCCTGCTGCACCCAATTTAGTCACCGTCGACACCCCCTTGTTTCAGGTCAAAATCAACCCAGTGGGTGGTAATATTGTTTATGCCGTATTGAAAGACTACAAACAAGCACTGGGCTCAAGCCAACCCTTTTTGCTGCTTAACCAAGATCCCAACTCGCTTTACTACATCATTGCAAGCGGTCTTGTTACCAATGATAATAGCCTTCCTTCGACCATTACCTTTAGCAGCCCCGCAGTCTCCTATAATCTCGGCGATCAGCGGCAATTAACCGTCAATTTAACGTGGAGCAACTCACAGGGCTTGAGCCTCGTTAAATCCTACACTTTCTTCCCCAATGTCTACACCGTGAACGTGGCCTATACCATCCACAACCAAGGCAAAACAACTTGGAACGGCCGTTTTTATGGCGAACTCACCCGCAATGTGCCTGCCTCTGAATCTAGCTTTTTAAATAGCTACACCAACTACACCGGGGCAGCCATCTCTTACCCTGATGATCATTATCAGAAAATTAAGTTTGCCGATATGCTCGAAAATAATCTTTCGCAAACAGTTTCCTCAGGCTGGGTGGCCATGCTTCAGCATTATTTTATTACAGCATTGATCCCGGCGCCCAATACGACCATTACTCAATTTAGCTCAGTGAACCAAGATTTATACAGCATTGGCCTTGCCAATCCCACAGTCAGTGTGAACCCAGGCGCATCGGTGACCACCGGAGCTGGAATTTACCTGGGACCAGCGATTACCAGCCAACTCTCCACCGTTGCGCCTTATCTTTCCAAAACCATTGACTATGGCTGGCTCTGGTTTATTTCGGGTCCGATTTTTGTCGTCATGCAGTGGATCTATTCTTACGTGGGGAACTGGGGCTTTGCGATTATCCTCATCACCGTCCTCATTAAACTGATTTTCTTTCCTCTATCCGCAAAAAGCTATCTCTCCATGGCAAAAATGCGCGAACTCCAACCCAAAATCAAAGAATTGCGCGAAAAGTGCGGTGATGATCGACAAAAACTCGGTACGGCGACGATGGAGCTCTATCGCAAAGAAAAAGTGAATCCCCTGGGAGGATGCCTGCCTATTTTGGTGCAAATCCCCGTTTTTATTGCCCTCTATTGGGTATTGATGGAAAGCGTTGAATTGCGGCAATCCCCCTTTATTTTTTGGATTCATGATCTATCGGTCAAAGATCCTTACTACATTTTGCCAATCCTCATGGGCCTCTCTATGGTAATTCAGCAACGTTTGAATCCTGCACCTCCGGACCCCATGCAAGCCAAAATGATGATGTTTTTACCCGTTGTCTTTACACTGATGTTCTTAGGCTTTCCTTCTGGCTTGGTTTTATACTGGCTTGTGAATAACTGCCTCAGTGTCTTGCAACAATGGTGGGTCATGAACCGCTATCATAAAAAAATGGCTAAAAAACGGCATCATGCATAGGGACGACCATGAAAGTATATCTCGATTTGCTCCGCGATATTCTGGAACACGGCGAATACAAAGCCGATCGAACGGGCACAGGCATTTATAGCGTATTTGGCCGCCAGCTACGCTTTAACTTGCAAGAAGGCTTCCCTTTGGTGACTACCAAAAAATTACATCTGCGCTCGATTATTCACGAACTATTGTGGTTTTTAAGTGGCAGCACCAATGTGGGTTATCTTCAAGCTAATGGAGTGAGCATTTGGGATGAATGGGCGAATGAAGAAGGGGAGTTGGGCCCTGTTTATGGCAAGCAATGGCGCCGTTGGGAAGCACCTAATGGGAAAGTCATTGACCAAATTGCTGGTGTGGTGACCCAAATTAAAGCCAATCCCAATAGCCGGCGCCTGGTCGTGGTCGCCTGGAATCCGGGAGAAATCGAACAAATGGCTCTTCCGCCTTGCCATGCTTTGTTTCAGTTTTATGTGTCTGCAAAAGGCTTATCTTGCCAACTTTATCAGCGCAGTTGCGATGTTTTTTTGGGCTTGCCTTTTAACATTGCCTCCTACGCACTTCTGACGGAAATGGTGGCCCAGCAATGTGGCCTCACTGCGCATGAATTTATTTGGACCGGAGGAGACACACACCTCTACAGCAATCACCTTGAACAAGCCCGCACCCAAATTCTGCGCGAGCCTTTCCCTCTGCCCAAACTTAAAATTTTACGCAAGCCAAATTCGTTATTTGAATATCGCTATGAAGACTTTCAAATTGACGATTACGAAGCTCATCCCAGCATCAAGGCGCCTATTGCGGTGTAGCCTGAAGGCCATTATAATACGTTAGCTAAAATTTGTGAGATAGTATGTTTTTATTGAAAAAACTCAAACAATTCGCGCTGTTAATGGGCTTCATGACGATGACTGGTTGCGCCATTCTGCCGGGCATGTCCATGCAAAATCCAGGCGCTTACAATAATACCACTCCCCCTGACCCCGTCACACCGACGATCGTCCCCATTACTCCTGCACTGGTTGCGCAGGTCTCAGCCGATCTTCACCCTTATCACTATCGCATTGGCCCTGGAGACAGCTTAAATATTAGCGCTTGGACCAAGACAGGGGTGCAAGTTTCTTTAACTGGTAGCGCAACAAGAATGGGCGTTGGCTCAATAATGCCTGTCCAAAACACGAACCAAGCCGTCTCACTCATCAACCAAGCAGCGGGGGGTAAAGCCAGCTCTGCAACGAGCACGGGTGGCTATTTTGTTAATAGCGATGGCAATGTTTTTATCCCCATTTTGGGAGACGTGCATCTTGCAGGCCTTACTGAAGATGAAGCAAATACAATGCTCGCGCAAAAATTAGCCGTTTATATTAAAACGCCTGTCGTCCAGACGACCGTGGTTTCATTTGCCAGTCAGCAGGTGTTTGTATTGGGGGAAATGAACGACACCACAGGCAGCTCCTCGGGCGGGACCACCTCGAGCAGCCTGACCTCTCTACCGATTGGTGGCATTCCCATGACGCTGGCGACAGCTCTGGCCCAAACCGGTGGGATCAATCTCTCGACTGCCAATACGCGCTTGATTTATGTCATTCGCCAAAGCTCACTCACTCACCCCACGGTTTACTGGCTCAACATGGAGTCTCCAGCGTCTATGCTCTATGCGGAGAATTTCCCCTTAATCAACAACGATGTCGTTTATATTTCCACTGCGGATATTGCACGCCTCAATCGTGTGTTGAGTCAAATTCTACCAACGGTTCAAACTTTGTGGTTTACCGACTCCCTGGTTACGGGCAACAATTAAACGCGGATGGGATATTTTTATTATGAATTTACAGCTTGACTCCAAAGCACAGTCAAATCAACTTGCTGAGACCATTAATGTCATGGAGATTCTGCAGGTGTTGTTGACGCGCAAATGGCTTCTGATTGTCATGGCCTGCATTGGCCTCCTCATCGGCAGTGTTGTTGCCATACGTAGCCCCTTGATTTATCAACCCTTTGCACTGATTCAAATCGATCAAAAAAACAATATGCTTTCCTCAATGAATTTGCCTAGCGCAGTCATGTCTAATCAGATGGATCAAAGCGCGAGTCAGTCCGACATTGAAATGACGCTGATGCAGTCTCCCTATATTTTAGAGCCTGTCATTCGCGCACTGGGGCTGAATATTGAAGTGACGCCCAAACGCCTTCCCATCATTGGAGGGCTGCTTGCTGCCATGGGGTTTGGCCAGGATGCGCACAAGCTGATTCATGTGAGCCTTTTCAATACTCCCACAGATGAGCATATGCAAGCCTATACTTTAGTTGTAAAAAGCAGCTCCTCTTACCAGTTATTTTCCCCAACCGATCAGCTCGTGTTAACAGGTCATGTAGGGCAAGTGGAAAGCAGTTCAGATGGAACTGTGTCCATTTTAGTCACTGACCTGAACGCGCCTGCTGGAATGGTTTTTGATGTCAGCAATACCTCTATGACCAAACTGCTCCGCAATTTGAGCACTTCCCTGCAAATGACTGAGCTCAGCCCTCCTGATCAAGGGGGAGGAAGCATTGGGCAAACAGGCATTATCCAACTCAGCATGAACACTGCCAATCCAGATCTTGCAAAAAAAATCATCGATTATGTGATTGGCTTTACCGTAAATGCAAGTAGTAAAGCGGCTTCTGCACAAAATCAAAAATTACTCACGTTTATCAAAAACCAAATTCCCATCACCCAAACCAACCTCAATACGGCTGAAATCAACTTAAACGCCTATCAAGCAAAAACCGGCATTGCCAGTCTCAGCATTCAATCGCAGACTGTCCTGAAACAAATTACCAGCATCGATAGCAAAATTTCTGCCAATCAGATGAATAAGGCGCAGTTACTCCAAATTTACACCCAAAAGAACCCTATCATTCAAAATATTAACCTTGAAAACCAAACGCTGGAAGCCCAAAGAGGACAGCTACAATCTACCCTTGCTACACTCCCGCTCAAAGACCAAAAAATTGTCGACCTCATGCGTAATGTGAAAGCTCAACAAGCCATTTATGCACTACTGCTCACTAAATATCAGCAAACGGTTCTTGCCAATGCAGCTACAACCAGTGACATTCATGTTTTGACCTATACCCAAATCCCTGATGAACCGCTTCCCAGCCATATCCCCTTGACTATTCTAGCCTCAGGATTAGCAGGAGTCATTGTGGGTGCGCTCATCAGCTTAGCTTTACATTTTGTTCAAGGGGGAATCACCGATCCCTACTGGGCAGAAAAAGAGCTGGGCATCCGCACTTTAGCCATTATCCCCTTTAGCAAAGCCCAAGCTCGCGCTAAAAAAGCTTTTGACAAAAAAGAAACAACGTCTATCCCCATCCTGGCTCAAACTGAGCCTGATGATATTTGTGTTGAGTCTATCCGCAGTCTACGCACGAACCTGCTACTCAATATGAAAGAGCATCACTCCAATATCGTTTCTGTGGGTGGGGTCATCCCTGCAACAGGTAAATCTTTTGTTTCAGTCAACTTGGCTGTCATTTTGGCTGAAAGTGGCAAACGCGTCTTGCTGATTGATGCGGATATGCGCCGTGGCTATCTTAATCAGTATTTTGAGCTTTCCCACTCACCCGGCTTGAGCGAAGCACTGGAAAATGTCTATCCGCTTGAAAAAATTGTCCGTCGGACTAAAATTGGCAATCTTGATTTTATCAGCACCGGGCTCTTCCCCCGTAATCCATCAGAATTGCTGCTTGGAGAGCGTTTTGGTGAAATGCTGCAAATCCTCTCCAGCCAATATGATGTCGTGATTATTGATGCGCCACCTATTTTAGTTGTGACCGATGCCAGCTTAATCGCCCAAAAAGCGGGCATCAACTACATGGTCATTCCTGGCAGCCAACTCAAAGCCCACGAAATTGAATCTGCAGTACGCCGCTTCTACAACGATGGCGTGAAGATTAATGGCGTGCTCTTTAATTTTGCTAAAAAAATGCATGAACAAACATCCAAGTATGGACATTCTTACGGACGTTATGCACAATATTATCAACGCAAACAATAAAAAGGGGACCTCTCATGCGCATTGGCATTTTGTCCCGTGCGCCCGATGCCTACTCGACAAAGCGGTTGATTGAAGCGGGACAAGCACGGGGCCACACCGTAGAGTTGATTAATTATTTGCATTGTTATATGAATATCAACTCGAAGGACTCAGCGCTTTTTTATCAGGGCAAGCAACTGCCTGCCTATGATGCAATTATCCCGCGTATTGGCGCCTCCAATACCTTTTACGGCTGTTCGGTGCTACGTCAGTTTGAAACGACCAATATTTATTCGATTAACTCCTCGATCGCCATTACACGCTCTCGTGATAAACTTCGAGCCCTACAATTATTAGCACGCAAAGGGATTGGTTTGCCAATTACGGTCTTTGCGCATGGCGGTCGAGAATTAAAAGATTTAATTCGCATGGTGGGGGGTGCGCCTTTGGTGATTAAGCTTTTAGAGGGGACACAAGGCATCGGGGTGGTGCTGGCTGAAACTAAAAAAGCAGCGGAGAGCGTCATCGAAGCTTTTTATGGCCTCAAGGTCAATTTTTTAATCCAAGAATATATCAAAGAATCCAATGGTGCAGATATCCGCTGTTTTGTGGTCGGCAATAAAGTCGTCGCTGCCATGAAACGCCAGGCACCAGTTGGAGAGTTTCGTTCTAATATCCACCGCGGTGGCCATGGTGTTCCTGTTAAAATCACTAAGCAAGAACGCGAAACTGCTATTGCTTCGGCAAAAGTTATGGGTCTGCATTTGGCGGGTGTTGATTTGCTACGCTCTAGCCGCGGCCCGCTGGTGATGGAGGTCAATTCTTCCCCAGGATTAGAAGGGATCGAAAACACCACCAAAAAAGACATTGCTGATCTCATTATCCGTTACATCGAGCAAAATAAATGCTGCACGCGCTCTTCACGCAAGTTTGAAGGTTAATCTTGAAAAAACTGTCCAACCAGAAAGGTTCTTCGCCAGCGAAGGGGAAAATCCTAGTTGGTTGGAAGGAGCATTGCGCCTTGCCTGAGTTCAATATTTCACGCATTGTTGCCAAAGTGGATACCGGAGCAGATACCTCTTGCATTCATGCCGTTGAAATTGAGCCTTTTTTGTATCATGGTCATATTCATGTGCGCTTTGTGACTCACCCGCTGCAATTTGATGAGAGCGTCGCCCTCGCTTGCACCGCACCGATCATCGACTATCGCGTAGTGCGCAGCTCCAACGGCCAGCATGAGCGGCGTTACGTCATTGAGACAGAATTGGTCTTAGGTACACATCATCTGCAAACGGAGCTCACTCTGACTGATCGCTCTGAGCTCAATTTTAGAATGCTTTTGGGGAAAGAATTTTTAAGCAAAACTTGTTTAATCGACGTAGGGAAGAAATTTTGTCAGGACAAATTATCCGCGAATATGGCCAAACGCTTGAAGTAGAAGCAGAGGGTCAGCTTTACACTTGTTTTGCACGCAAAAATATTGACTCTTTAGTGATTGGTGATTGGGTTGAGTTTAAAATCGATCCGCAAACAGGGCAGGGTGTTATCGAAAAACGCTTACCCCGTCAAAGCCTCATGGCTCGAAGTGATCGCTATCATCCTCTCAAAGAAATGGCAGCCAACTTGACTCAAGTATTGATCATGACTGCGCCTTCTCCCCCGCCTCATGAATATTATATCGACCAATATCTGGTGGCGACTGAATTAGCGCAACTCAAAGCCTGCATCTTGATCAATAAGGCTGATTTATTGCCCGCCCATCCTGAAATGACAGACTTACAAGCCTATTATGAAAAAATTGGCTATGAGGTCTTGATTATTTCTGCGCTCGCGCAAACTCATCTGGACGCCTTGCAACAGCGTTTGCGCCAGCAAGTGAGTTTGCTCCTTGGTGCCTCTGGTGTGGGAAAATCCTCACTCATCAATAGTTTAATGGGTCAATCCTGCACCAAAACTAATACGGTCTCCACAGCCAATCAAAAAGGCCAACATACCACTTCGGTCAGCACCCTTTACCATTTGCCCAATGGGGGCGATTTAATTGATATTCCTGGGATCCGGGAGTTTAAACTTCCCGCGTCGGAGACCCCGCGCTTAATTCAAGGTTTTCGTGATTTTTGGCCGTATTTAGGCCATTGTCGCTATCGCAACTGTAGTCATAAAAATGATCCCGGCTGTGCCCTCGTTGCGGCGGTTCAAAGGGGTCAAGTTCAAGCCCAACGCCTCATTCACTATGAACGCATGCAAAATGACGACTAACCCCGTATAATGAGCCTTGAGAAAAAAGAGGAAGTCAGAAATGTCCAACCCCACTGTTTTTTGTGCCAAATTAAATAAGCCCCTACCTGGTTTGGCCAAGCCCCCTTATCCTGGCCCTTTGGGTGCGCGGATTCAAGCAGAAATCTCGGGTGAAGCCTGGCAAATGTGGTTGGCCCATCAAACTACTTTGATCAACGAGTATCGTTTAAACTTAATGGACGCTACTGCACGTGATTTTTTACGCACGGAGATGGAAAAATTTTTCTTTACCGGTGGAGCCGAAAAACCAGCAGGATTTGTTGAAGATGAACGCTGAAACGCCCCCCCCTGTCACCGAGACCATCCCCCCGGAGGCTACCCCTCCTGAGGCCGAGTCTCAAGAAGAACTCAGTCCTCCTCCGCCCCCTAAAAAGCGCCGCGTTCATTTTAGCTGGCTGCGCTTCCTGATTGTTTTGGGGACGCTGCTTAGCCTTTTGTTGATTATTTATGGCTGCTTCTTTGCCTATTTTGCGTATACCAATAGCTTGCCTATTCAACAAGTCAAAGTCATCGGCACCTATCAGTATGTCAACGAAGAGGCCATTCAAAAAACAGTCAATCCTTTCTTGCTGGGCAAAGGGCTGTTTTCTTTTCCGGAATGGCAAACCGAAAAAGCGCTGGAACAACTCCCCGGCGTTGCTGATGCGAGCATTTGGCGGATATACCCTGATACGATTCGCATTATTTTACGTGAAAAATCAGCGGCAGCACGTTTTCCTGATGGTGAATTACTGGCGACAGATGGCTCTACTTTTAAAATTGATAATCTGGCTGGGGCACAAAACTTACCGCTTTTGAGCGGACAGGTGCAATATGCTAAACAAATGTTGGCCATGTATGACAGCGTTAGCCCTATTTTCGCCACTTTGAATTTAAATGTGACAGGCTTAGGCTTGGCTGAAAATGGTGATTGGAGTGTGCAAGTCAACGATCAAACTTGGATTGTTTTGGGCAAAAGCGATTTGCAAAATCGGGTGATTAACTTTCTGACAGACTATCCTGTTTTAATGAAAAGCGCCCCAGAAGGCCAAACTTTGGCCAATGTAGACCTGCGCTATACTCATGGCTTTACTGCCTCTTGGCAAAAAGTGTTGACCTCAGCAAGCTAGTTATACCAATCCAATGTTTAAACCAAACTAACCGCCTTTCAAACATCTCCGCTGCGCTACAAAACTCAGGCTTATTAGTCTGCTTCAAACATTGGATTGGTATTAGTGCCCTTCCTTCATCAAAAATTGCGGGATTACGTCACGTTCCGTAACACTGGGCCTAGTTAGGGTGTCCAGTTGGCAAAATCTGTCCAAACTGTATCGGTGATCATACTGGGCAAAATTTGAATACACTGTGATAACTTGGTACTGAATTGGGAGTAATAGTGATTTGCGCAGGAAAAATCAGCATAGGTAGGAATGCGCCACGTGTAGAGCACACTGCCTTTATAATAGCTATTAAAAGCAGTTGGGTTGGTTGTTTTGGCAGCGCTAATTGCTGCTAAGGCTGCTTTGAAATAAGCCTCCATATTGCTTTGTGGCACGGCGATGCCATTGACAGTGTTAGTATATGCGGTACAGTTTGTAGTTGCCAAATAGCTTTGGATGGTGCTGAGGCTTGGGCTGCCAGGGCAGGTGTTTGATGGAGGACTGGTGTTATTGGTTACGCAAAGAAAATCACTTAACACATTTGTTTCCTCACCTGTTGGATCGGTTTGCGTATTGCAAGCGCCAGAGCTTACACTGCTTGAATTGATTAAACCACTCGATGGTGTTGCCGTATTGTAAACCTGAACACTATCCCATAAAGTTTGGGTTGCGCTACCGGGGAGAACATACATAAAAGGCGTCGCTAAATTTAAAGCATTCAGGGCGATGTGGTAAACATTATCGCCACTTTCCGGTGAATTCTGACCGTACGCACTGAGGGTATAGGGCCCATAAGGGGAGCCATCTTCTGTTGCGCTTTCAAAATCATACAAGGCGTAGAGTACAACAACATTACTCACATTGGCCTGGTAAAGAGATTGCAGGGTGGTGTTGGCATCAAATACAAATAAAGTTTGATTGGGTCCAAGACTAGAGGCAATGGTTTTGAAGAAGTTGTATTGCAGAACAGGGTGAATATCTGGGTCATTATTTGGATTATCAATTTTATCAAGACCAGGCTCATTATCAAAGCCCACTCCACCCGCTCCTGACGTGCTAATCGTGCTGGCAATATTTTGTGCCAAACTATTTAATGCATTAGTCAAAGTAGTTGGATTCTTTTGATAGAGCGTTTGACAGAGTACAATCCAGTTAGGGTCATAAGTGAAAAACGGGGCAACACTCATGGTTTTTTGTGTTAGGGTTTGCATGGATGAATAATAGCTTAGTGTTTGGGCAAGAGAGAGGGTTGCGCCGAGATCTGGCTCTGTAAAAGGAGGATACACATAGCCTTCGTCATGTGGAAGCTGGTAGGGCCTTTGAATTTGTGGGTAATTGCATAGTGTATAGACAAATTCAATGGTGTTATTGCCGGTGATTGGAGCTAATTTTGGACTACAACTCGCATTAGTGCCAATCGTGATGGTGGTTGCGCTATTAATGGCTGCTCCGTTGGCAAGATCACTGGATTCTTGAAAAGTAATATAGCCAAAATCAGGAAAAACATATTGAATATTGGCTGCATGAGTTTGAATATCGCGGTAGAGTGAAGGGTAAGAGTTATTGGTAATATGATTGTAATAATCGGTTGCTGAGCTATCGACAATGACGCCATTACCCGCAGTAATTCCATAGGCAAGAATTGGAAAAATTAAGCTGAGAGCTGAAAATATTTTTTTTTGCATGACTCCACCTTGGCAAGCTTTTTTTGCATTGAAGTTTACAAACCTATTCTTATAGTATCTACATCGTATAGTGAAGTCTAGTTTTATTTTTATACTCAAATAATTCTACTCAACTGCCGAATTTTGGGAGTGGCTCAAATAGCAAATATTTTTTTTAGTGCCTGCACAAGTTGATCTGCTTGTGCAAAAGTATGCGCGGCTGTGGGCGAAATGCGTAAACGCTCCTGACCTTTGCGTACGGTTGGATAATTCACTGCTTGAACGTAAATCCCTTCCTCAACAAATAAGCGTTCAGTAATAGTTTGACAACGGGTTGCCTCGCCCACCCAAATGGGCAAAATTTGGCTATCCGAGTCCAAAAGCGGCAAGCCCATCTCCTGCATTTTCATTTTGAGGTAGGTAACGAGTTGCGCCAAGTGTCGCTGCTCTTGCCTTTCTGTACGCAAGTAATCCAAAACCTGCACGGCCGTAGCGCAAATCGCCGGAGGTAATGAGACTGTAAAAATAAACCCATGACCCATTAAACGGATAGCTTCGATGATAGATTGTGCCGCGCTAATATAGCCCCCTAACAAGCCAAAGCCTTTACCCAAGGTCCCTTGGACAATGTCGACTGCTCCGGCTAGGCCCAACTCTTCAATACGCCCCCCACCCTGTGGGCCGTATACCCCCAAAGCATGGACTTCATCTGCATAGGTCAAGGCGGAATATTGTTTTGCCAGATCAATGATTTTGGATACAGGGGCAAAATGCCCACTCATGGAATAAACAGTCTCAAAAACAATGATTTTGGGCTGCTCTGCGGGTAGACTTGCTAATTTTTTTTCTAAATCAGCGAGATCATTATGCGCAAAAATGATTTTTTGAGCCTGACTTTCACGAATACCCTCAATAATCGACATGTGATTTTCAGCATCAGACAAGTACACCAAATTGGGAAGGACTTTGCCGAGCGTAGCCAAAGTGGTTTGATTGGCCACATAGCCTGAGGTAAACAAAAGCGCTGCCTCTTGCGCATGCAATGCAGCCAAACGGGCCTCTAATTCGACATGCTTTAAGTGCGTTCCACCAATATTACGTGTTCCACCTGAGCCAATGCCATAACGTTGCACATTTTCGCAAAAAGCTTGTTTCAAATAAGTATTTTGCGTCAGACCTAGGTAATCCACCCCACACCACGAAATAATTTCTTGATCCGCACAGCGACTCTCAGGAAAACAGGCATTCCGCTCTAAGGCACGAAAAACGCGATAGCGATTTTCGGATTTGATTTGATCCAAGGCCTGTTTAAAATAAGCCGTATAATCCATACAAGCCGCAGCAAAAATTTATTTCTTTATGGCGCGCATTATCCTCGATAAGCCCACAAAGATCAAGTTTTTAGTCCCTGTCAGTTGGTGAACTTGGATTGATCGCGAGTTCCGCAGCGCAGCGAGGACTGTCTGAGCAGGCAATCCAAGTTCACCAACTGACAGGGACTAAAAACTTGCGAGATTTTTGCCTAAATGCGAGAATGTCTCATCTCCATTTGGATGCAACTCATGATTGATTCCGTTGCTTTTCATGATGTTTCCATTGCTTGTATCAACCAGGCCGCTGCGACCTACGCCGTCCCTGCGGAACTGATTATGTCAATCATTTTTGTAGAGGGTGGCCGCAACGGCATTGCCATGAGCAATAATAATGGAACCTTTGACTACGGAGTCATGCAAATTAATACCACCTGGCTCCCTGAGGCGAAAGAGAAAGGCGCCAGCGCTTATGATCTTCAGTACGATGCTTGCGAAAATGTGATGATTGGCACTTGGATTTTAAGCCAAAATTTAGCCAAGGAGCCGAATTTACTCAAAGCTGTAGGCAACTATCACTCTCACACTCCCGCACTCAATTACAATTATGCGCAACAGGTCTTATTTATTTACGGGAAAATCAGGAAAATCCTAGCCCCTGGCATTAGTCCGCGCTGCGATCAACTGGGACAAGTATGCTAAAAAATATATTTTTATTAAATTTTTTATTGACATTTAATTGTTTTTTATATACAATTTGCATCCATTGATAAAAATAAGGATAAATGATGCAAGCCCTGCGTTCTATCGATTACAATACTGATAACTGCCCTATGTTATTGGAGCTTCAAGAGGCTTTTGCTAAGAAATTGACGGCCGTCTATTCGGATATAGATAAGGAAAGTTTTCGCATAAAAATTACATTTCCCCAAAATGACGCAGCAGGCAATCCAAAATCCGTGTTTTTTTGCCTAATTTGCCCCCCTGCTCCGGGAGGGCGTCGCAGCCTATCTTATCCAATCCCTCTTCCTACTCCAGCAGAACCTAAGAGCCAACTAGAAACAATGATTAGCGCGGTGTGGAGCATTCTTCCTAGGCACCCATTTGACCCTACAGCAACTACATTAAATGATAGATTTTTACCTTTTATTAAAGAGTTATCAGACAAATTTGCAGCAGCCTCTGCACCTGAATCGTCTCCCTCCTCACTTGTCTTTTATGACCCTACTGGCGGATTTATTCGCGATTTTTCTTGGAGCGCTGAAGTGTCAAGCGCATCGAGTCCTGATATTGATATGGCTGAACTAACTGAGGACTTTTCCGAGGAAAATGACCCTAGTCCTGATCAAACTGCATCCAGCTGGATGATGGCTCAAGCTCGTTGGCAAGGTTCTGCCTTGGAATTTTGCTAATACACTGCTTGAGTTTAGGGCTTATTTTCGCTTAAATGGAGAAATATCAATCTTTCCTATTGATTCGAAAAGGGAGTGGCAGTGAAAATTTTAATTGCAGGGGCAACGGGCTTTATCGGTAAAGCACTCGTGCGCGCCTGCAAAGCCCGAGGTGATGAAGTCATTGTTTTAGGACGCTCCAAGGCAAAAATGCAGTTTGTTTTTAAGGAGCCTCTCCCCTTTTGGACTTGGATCGATTTAGAAACGCAAACTGAACCGATCGATGCAGTGATTAATCTAGCGGGTGAAAATTTACTAGGCGGGTGGTGGAGCAAAAGCAAAAAAGAAAAAATCCTCAATAGCCGCTTGGCCGCCTTGAAACGCTTAATCGCTTTTTGTATCCGTCAAAAAGAATCGACAGGACAGAGCCCTCGCTTATTGCAGTCAAATGGAGTGGGCATCTATGGGACACGCGGTGATCGTGTCTTTGATGAAAATAGCCCTCTGCCGCAGGAACAGGATTTTTTAAGTTGTACGGCAAGGCAAATTGAAACGGCTGCAGCCGAAGCAGAACCCCATGGTATCCCGCTCATGGTCATGCGTTTTGGCGTAGTACTTGACCCCAATGGGGGCTTGTTGGAACAAGTTTTTCCCTTGTTTAAATACGGTTTAGGCAGTATTTTTGGCACAGGAAAGCAATTTATCAGCTGGATCAGCCGCACTGACTTGGTCAAAGCCATTTTATTTTTACTGGATCACCCCGAAATTGAAAGTCCTGTTAACTTGGTTGCAAAAGAGCCCGTGACACAAACCGCCTTCTCCAGAGCTTATGCCAAATATCTGCAGCGTCCACTGTGGCTACGTTGCCCGCCCTTTTTAGTCAAGTTTCTGCTTGGGGAAATGGGGGAAAATTTAATCCTTGGCAGCCAGCAAGTCGTACCATTGCGCCTGACCGAAGCTGGGTTTGACTACGAATACCCGACACTCTATTATTATTTTGCAAAAGCCACGCGATAACGATGCGGACCAAGACATAAGAGTGCCTGGTCCCCAGCCTGCACTGGCCCTACTCCAGCTGGAGTCCCCGTAAACAAGAGATCACCATCGCAAATCGGAAAATATTCTGCTGCATACGCACGTAAGGCTTCGGGGCCCATGCGCATCTCGCTTGCGTGTGCCTGCTGCTTCAGATGCCCATTTAACCAAAATTCAAATCTCTGATCCAAATCAGAAAGCGGTCTCCAAGGCCCAATACACGCAGCGTCTCTGAAAACTTTACCTAAAGTCCAAGGACCTCCGCTTAATTTTGCTTGTTTTTGTAAACTGCGATTGGTCATATCTAAACCCACAGTCACCGCCGCAAGTTTTTGCTTTTGGATTTGAAAAACCAATTCACATTCGTAGTGAAATTCATCTATCCTGTTGGGAAGCTTCATTTCAATTGATTGCTCCCATTTTTCGCATACTTTTAATACACTTGGAGGCTTTAAAAATAAAACCGGCCGCTCAGGTGTGCCTTCTTGCATTTCCTTCGCATGATCGAGATAGTTCTTCCCCGCACAAATCATTTTATCCATGTCAACCCAAAGTAGAAATGTCACACTTTTACCAAAGTTAAAATGTCACACATGACTAAATTTTAATATCTGCACTTATCCATAGATTTCATAGAGC
>JAJZUD010000052.1 GCA_021848625.1 Pseudomonadota bacterium | reverse complement strand
GCGGCCCTTCTTTGATGTATGCAGCAGATGCCTTGCGTGCTTTTGAGGAGAATGATCATGCCCATTAAAACAGTTGATGCAACAACTTTAAAACAGTGGTTAGAAAGAAATGAAGCAGTTGTGGTTGATGTGCGAGAACCTGCTGAGCATGTTTCAGAAAAAATTGAAGGGGCGGTATTGTTACCCCTTGCGCAAGTCTCCAAGCAAACGCTGCCAGAGCATCAGGGTAAAAAATTAGTGATCCATTGCCGTTCAGGAATGCGTAGCAGCAATGCGTGTCAGCGTTTGTTAGCGGAGGATCCCGCGTTAGAAATTTACAATTTGGAGGGTGGGATCAAAGCTTGGACGGATGCAGGTCAAGGTGTCCAGTGTTCAGGGCGGCGTTGTTTGCCCTTGGATCGTCAAGTGCAGATTAGCATTGGCATTTTAATTTTATTGGTGACTTTGTTGGCTGCTTTTGTGAGTTCAAATTTTTTATGGTTGATCGGATTTTTTGCTGTGGGGCTTATTTTTGCTGGGCTCAGTGGATTTTGTGGGCTAGCCATGCTTTTATCTAAAATGCCTTGGAACAAAATGAATTAAACCCGCTATAACAGTTAAAATAGCGGGCGTTCCAGCATGAAAAAGTAATGATTTAGTCAAACTTAGCATTCATTTGCACGCCAAGAGCGACGCTTGCCAAAGTCAAATTTTTTGTGCTATAGACATGTATCATTAAAGGATTTTTCACTGCATTTTGAGCCGTTTTAAAATGCAGAGTGGGGAGTGGTTGGTCATACTGCGTCGCAGTGCTAGTGGGGTCTGCATAGGCGACCAAGCTCCACAGAGAGAGGATGATGAAAATCAGGGGGCATCTGAGTATGTTCTTAACCATCGCGCTCTATTTCATTGTTTTTATTGATGCTATTTTACATTAAAATAAAATAAGACTTGTTTTTGAATTGTAGTGAAAATTGTAATAAAGTGTAGCGCGAGTTTTGCAGCGCAGCACGCCCGCTATTCATGCGAAGAGCAGAATATGCAGGCATTACTGGCTTCGTCTATCAACCTTTTTGGACTCTAAATCCGTAATCCTGGTTTAGCTTGCTGAGCTTAATGGGATGGACTTGATGATATGCCCCACTATGGCGCATGTTGTATTGTTCTCGTCGTGTGCGATCTGTTGGCTAAAGACCATTTCTGCAAGGCCATTATTGCCTGTGTAAGGGCTAACATTATCTAAAAAGACATCGTATAGGTACAGAGTTTGCGCACCATTATGCAGTGATATGTCATAGTTTGGGCCAGCCCATCCTCCTGTTCCGAGCAAATCAAAGCCATCAGACATGCCTTCATTTGCCAAAACAATCTGGGGCTTATAGCTTTGAGATTGAATGAGTGAACCATCAATGAGTAAGTCAGCAAAACCAAGATGAGCCCCTCTATTTTGCGAAACAATAAAAGTGGCTTGGAATGGAGCTTGTCCTTGGCATATGGCCATGGTTGGGTCGGTTTGGTCAAATTGCACAATGACCGCTGAGGCTGCGGCTAAAGCTTGATTTGGATTTGCATATACGGCAGACTGTCCTAAGGCGATGGCGATCACGACAGCAATACGGGCGATTTTAATAATTTTAATTCTCTATTTTTTAGAATAAAAATAATATATCATCGATCTATTAGATTTGCAATGATATATTTTTGTTTATTATATAAGTGGTGGATTATGCCCTTGACAGGTAAAATTTTTATAGATAGCATTTTTCAAATAATCATCATTGGAGTGTGACTATGGCCCTTTCTCCTTTGTGTTGTTCTGCTGCGGTCCCTGCAAGGCCGTCAACCAGGCAGGAGCGGGTTTGTATCTCATATATCAAGCGATTGATACAGTCTGTGTTGCTGGAGCAAAACGCAGTAGCCTTATTGGCATTAGACTCGCTGATGATTGTTGTTTTTTCTGAGGTTGCGGCCTGGACGATTGATCCAGGGGCCTATACAGAAGTTTCTAGTTCAATGATTGGGTTTTTTATCAGTAATTTGCTCCATGGGCCGATCAATCGCCATATTTTAAAAGATCATTGGATCCGGGCTCGCCACAAGCTTGATGGTATAGGGTCAGGTTGTGCGCATGGGACATTAGCATTTCTTTGGCGTGTTTTTTGTTGTGGTAAAAAAAGAGATATTGGGCTAGATGCCCATGCCGTTGCGTTGACTCTAGAGGATCAAAGGCGAGTGAACAAACGTAGAATTGTGACTTGTTTAATCCAAACAGAACAATTATTAAGGCGGCATATTAAAACGCAGGGAGATCGCCAGGATTTAAATAAAGTTTTGTCTGAAGTCGTTGTGGAAACGGAATCATTTCGCTTGCTTGAGCCTCAAAAGGCTCACTGGAGTGATCTTTTTTTCGTAAGCCCTTTTCTCGATCAGCACCGGATTTCTGCGCTAAGTACAGCTTTGGGGATTTTGATTTGCAACACCTTGTTTGATCCTAGTCTGTTTGCAGCGGGTGGAAGTGCTATTTTTGGCGCAGTCTTTACTTGTGTAGTTAATTTTCTCTTTCATGTTTTAAGTGCGTTGGTTCACTGTGATCGACATTTCGCTTTCAACAAGGTCAGCATCAAGCTTGCGGGATATGATGAAGATTTTTGCAGTAGTGCTGCGGCTTTGCCGAGTAAAATCGAAGCGGCTTTAACGGATGTCAGTCCAAGGCCAGGGCCAGGCCCAGTGGCAAATGCCCACACCTTTTTGCCTAGTGGAACTGCCCTTTCTGTAAGCATCCCTGTCGCTACACTTGCAGAGCAAAAAATGTTTGCCATAAACCCATTGTAGGCGGTAAAACCCGGGGCGATTTTGCTATCCGAATTGGAGCTGCATGCATTGATCGAAGCATGAGGGCGTATTTTTTTATGCTGAGCGTTGGATCTTGCAGGCACGTGTCAAATCAGTCATGATGATCGAATCATTCCAGAGTTAGGAGGAGTAATGGCCACAGTGTTATCTTTTAATAAACTACTGCGCATTGCAGCGATTGGTGGTGGTTTGGAAATGTATGATTTTGTGATTTATATGTCTTTGGTGCCGATTATCGGCCCTATTTTTTTTGCATCCTCTTCTGCATTTATGTCGATGATGATCGCCTTTTCGGTATTTGCATTGGGCTATTTTATTAGGCCGCTTGGAGGGATTGTGATGGGGCATTTTGGTGATCGTATTGGTCGTAAGAAGACCTTTATTGCCTCGATTTTATTAATGTCTATCCCAGTGCTTTTAATTGGGCTGCTACCGACACCAGCTCAAATGGGGGAGCTTGCTACCTTTCTATTTATTTTGTTGAGATTGATACAGGGTCTTGCTGTAGGGGCTGAAATTCCAGGTTCTATGACTTTTATTGCAGAGCACGCGCCGCCACATCGTCGTGGTTTTGCCTCTGGATTTATTTACTGTGGTCTGAATTTAGGCATCAGTGGAGCCTTGCTCTTTTTTGTGGCGCTCAGCTCAGTCTTGAGTCGTGCACAGATGGATCAATTCGGCTGGAGGATCCCTTTTATTTTGGGGGCATTACTTGGGTTGATTGCTTTTTATTTGCGTCGTTCAAGCCAAGAGTCCCCTGCATTTTTATCCTTATCTCAGCATCATCAAATTAAGAAAGTTCCAATTGTGGATGTATTGCAGAAGAAAGCATTAATTTTGAGGGGAGTTGGCGTTACAGCACTGGGTGCCACGCTCATCACTCTGGCTTCCACTTATCAATCTGCGTACTTGATTGGCATAGTCGGGTTTAACCACTCCATCATCTGGCTTGTGGTGGTGGCAACGTTTATTTCTGCTTGCATCCAGCCCTATTGTGGGGGGTGGTCAGATCGAATGGGTCGGGTTAAAATGCTCCGTGTGGCTGCTCTGGCGACGCTTATTTTAGCCTATCCAATTTTTTTCTTATTGAGCTTACATCAATGGCTAAGTGCAATTTTAGCTTTTGGCTTATTGATTATTCTCATGGGTCTGATTATTGGTATTTATCCAGCTATTTTAGTTGAGCTTTTTCCTACGGCTTTGCGTTATTCTGGGTATGCCCTAGTCTATAATATTGGTTTTGCCCTGTTTGCAGGTCTCAGTCCACTCGTTGCAACATATTTGATTCATCATTTCCATTTGGTGACTGCGCCAGCAATTTGCTTGATGGTCAGTAGTGTGCTTTGCCTTTTGGGCTTGATGGGATTGCCCGATCATTATGATGCGGTGCTGTAATATGATACAATACTTCTCATGAAGCCTGTGTCTTTTATTCTGCGTCATCTCAAGCCTTTTCGTTGGCATATGAGTGGTCTGCTGTTGATTTGTCTAATCTGGTCGTTGGATTTGTGTTTGCGACCCTATTTGATTAAATTGATGTTGGATCGGATGAGTTCCACTCCTGTTGCCGAGGCCTTGCATGTACTCACGCCTTTAGCTATTTGGTATGTTTCAGCTTCACTTGGGGTGATGCTATTTTTCCGGATCTGGAATTTCATTATGCGGGATCTAATCCCAAAGCTAAAAGCGCAGATCACACGAGAATTAACAGATCAATTGTTGATGCAATCTTATCAGTTTTATCAAAATCAGTTTGCAGGGGCCCTCGCTAACAAAGTCAATGATGTGGCGCTGGGTGTGGCGCAAATTGTGACCATCACGGTTGATTCTTTCATTGGCAATGCCATGATGTTGGCTGTTGCAAGTACGGCATTGATTTTTATTAATCCCCTCATTGCCGCGATTTTTTTTGTCTGGGTGGTTTTATTTTTGTCTGGATCCTGGATGCTTGCTAAGAAAGCGCATATTTTATCGGATCAAACCTCTGAATTCCGGAGTCAAATGACTGGTACTATTGTTGACATTTTGAGTAATATGAACGTTGTGCGTCTGTTCACGAATCAAAGGCTGGAAAGTCAACTGATTCACGATAAAACCCAAAGTATTGTCAAAAGCGAGCGGGCCTTTGAATGGTTGCTCATTAAACTTTTTTCATTTCAAAGTGTTTCTTTTGCACTCATGCAGGGTATCACTTTGGGGACGTTAATTTATCTGCGCAGTCGTGGTATGGTGACGATTGGCGATTTTTCTTTTTCGTTGACCATTAATATTTATATTGTGGATAATCTTTGGCAAATTGGACAGCGTTTTAATGAGTTTTCTGAGCAAATGGGTAAAGTCACGCAAGGCTTGCGTTTAACCACAGATCGGCCTAGTTTAGTGGATAAAGACCATGCCGTGTCTCTGCAAGTCCAGCAGGGTGAGATTCTCTTTGAGAACGTGAGCTTTAAATATCGCGAAACACTGCCCTTGTTTCAAGACCTGAATGTCGCCATTCGTGCAGGTGAAAAGGTGGGTCTAGTGGGTTATTCTGGTTCTGGTAAGACGACTTTTGCCCATTTGATTTTACGTTTATTTGATTTGCAAGGTGGGCGCATTTTGATTGACGGGCAAAATATTGCAGATGCAAGCCAAAATAGTTTGCGTCAAATGGTGAGTTTTATTCCACAAGACCCCACTTTATTTCATCGCAGTATTCTGGAAAATATCCGTTATGCCAAGCCTGAGGCGACGGAGCTCGAGGTTGTGATGGCGGCTAAGGCGGCTCATGCACATGAATTTATCCAAGCTTTGCCAGAAGGTTATCATGCCTTGGTCGGTGAGCGGGGGGTGAAGTTATCAGGTGGGCAGCGTCAGCGTATCGCCATTGCGCGTGCTATGCTCAAAAATGCACCCATCTTGATTTTGGATGAAGCCACCAGTGCACTGGATTCTGTAACGGAGCATCTGATCCAAGAGGGTTTAGATCAGCTGATGCAAGGCAAAACCACCATTGTGATTGCGCACCGACTCTCGACATTGCTGCATATGGATCGCATCCTTGTTTTCCATCAAGGACAGATCGTCGAAAATGGCTCACATCAGGATTTGCTTGAAAAAGAGGGGCGCTATGCACAATTATGGCGATCTCAAGTGGGTGGATTTTTGCCGGATTGTTAATGGCGATGTGGTGGTATGATTTCAGCAAGTAAGAAAATTGGGGCAATAAATATTTGGAACAGATTGTCCATCAGGGCGGGTTTTTTGCCCTCAAAGTAATGGCCAATCAGCTGTGCAATCCAGCCAACAATAAACAGCGTCAGCGCGATCATGCCGCCGTGCCAAGTGGCCCTGTTGCCGGTTGTGAGAGTGGCGAGGATTCCAAGTAAGATGAAAACAACGACCATGCCTAAAGCCAAGCGCCAATCGAGAAGGATGTAGTAAATTGACAGGAGCAAAACAGCAAGCCACATGGCGCTGACATGGGGGCCTCCATGAATGCCAAAATCCAGCCAGTTTAAAGCCATCATCAAGGATAAGACAATCAGGGGTACGCCAATAAAATGAGTGATTTTGGTCACACGCTTGGTGTGATAATGGTGATAAAAATCAAGTTGTTCTTTGAGCGATTTCATGGCGCTACTCTAATTTACACGACACATCATAAGGAGGTTGGGTTTGTGGTTTTTCAACAGCCTCCTTAGCTTGCCGAGCCAATGCTCCAAGTTGTACGTTCATCTCGCGTTGCTGAATTGCAGCCTGATAAGGTGGCCAGAAAATGGCAATAATGCGCGCACAACAACTCGGCTGAGGAGGGCGTTCAGACTGCATGCGTTTCTCCGGAATATGACGATGCGACGAGATTAAATTCTAAGTCAAAAAATCAGTGTTGTCAAAAAAAAGGAAAACCACAATAGAAAGTCATGCTGTTGCATCTTGGAGGAAATCACACCCCATCGGCACTTTAAAATGCTTTAAATAGTAGGTCTAAGAAGGGGAGTTTGCCTTGGGGTAGGGGCGGTATCGTGCGCAGTGTGAAATGGCAAAGAGCCGCTTTTTACTGCAGCATGGGCGTGAGGTGGAGATTTTTTTTGCGCTTCTTCCAAGGCAGCCCGTAGCGCTGCAATTTCTCTGTCTTTGGTGGCAAGCTGTTGACGTTGCGCTGCAATCTCATTTTGTAAAGATTCAGTCATTTTAGTCAATCTTCCCAGAGAATCTGCGATGCTGGCCACATGAGGCTCGGCCTCGCGCTGGGCCTTGAGTTGTTCCGCTTCAGCGGACTTTCCCCAGAGGCGGCCTACAGCCCAACCTACACCCAAAGTGATGACCGCTTCAGCAGCGTGGCTGGCGCCTAACTCAATAGCTTTATCAAACAGGAAGCTGGCGGCCTCGCAAGCAAATGTATACATGGCATTGCCTTTTTTATTTTTGTTATACGCAAATAGTATCATTAAAAGAACGAAAAAGTCAAGATGTCAGGTGCGTCAATCCCAATAAAAAAGGAGCGCTGGGCCCCTTTTTTGAAAAAAGATCCGAAGTCTATTTTAACTTTTTTTCCTTATAGACTACATGTTTTTTGACGACGGGATCATACTTTTTGATTTCCATCTTTTCAGGCGTATTTTGCTTGTTTTTGGTGGTGGTGTAAAAATGACCGGTCTCCGCGGAGGACTCTAGTTTGATTTGTTCTACTTTGCCTTTTTTTGCCATGGTGTAATTCCTTAAACTTTAACGCCTTCAGCGCGGAGTTGAACGAGAGCTGCATCAATGCCCAATTTGTCGATAATACGCATGCCGTGGCTAGAAACGCGGAGTTTCACGTAGCGATTTTCGGATTCGACCCAAAAACGGTGCGCGTGAAGATTGGGGAGAAAGCGACGGCGAGTTTTGTTGTTCGCGTGGGAAACAGTGCAGCCAGTAATAGGCCCTTTCCCCGTAATTGCACAAGTGCGTGACATGGTGTGATTCCTTATTCCAAAAGCAAATTTGAGGCTGAATTCTACCAAGCTTTTTTGTAGAATGCAATGGATATTTGTAGTTCTTGTTGGGGGGAGTGGTTTTGTTTGCAATTTTGGGCTTAAACTGCTTTAATAAATCTTCGTTTTTTAAAGGGGTTTGATTGAGTGATTGGCATTTATTTTGAGTGGATTTTGTTTGTGTTGGTTGTTGCCTCGCTTTTGATTACTGGGGTGGATCGCCTGTTTTTTAAAGCGCGCCGTCAAAAGGAAGCTGTATCAGGCGAAAATCCTCCTTTTTTAATTGATTATGCTCGGTCACTTTGGCCTGTTTTTTTGATTGTGTTTCTTATTCGTAGCTTTGTATTTGAGCCGTATATTGTACCCTCTGGATCGATGTTGCCCACGATACAATTAGGCGATTTTATGCTAGTGGATAAATTTGCCTATGGCATTCATTTGCCTTTTTTAGGCACTACAATCATCCCAACTGGAAAGCCGCACACTGGGGATGTTGTGGTCTTCAAAAATCCTGTTAATCCTCAAACTGACTTAATTAAAACCGTCATTGGGGTGCCGGGGGATTCCATTTCCTACATTAACAAGCAGCTTTTTATTAATGGCAAGGCCGTGGAGATGAATTTTATTCAAGCGACCGTGGAGCCTAATAATGCAAATTTGGGTTCAGTGCTTGTGCAAGAATACACCAATGATTTAGGGGGACATATTCATCATATTTACACGAGCCCTAGTATGCCAGCGCAGGATTTTGTGGATCTTGTTATCCCCAAAGGAATGTATTTTTGCATGGGAGATAATCGCGATAACAGTGATGATAGTCGGGTTTGGGGCTTTGTGTCGCAAAATCAATTGATTGGCAAGGCGACTTATATTTTCTTGAGTTATAACTCCATGACGCATGGATTCCGCTGGAATCGAGTGGGAATGCAAATGCCATGAGAAGTTTGCAATTAGGCCGTTTGTCCGAGGCGATTGGGTATGTATTTAAAGATCAGTCTTTGCTGGAACAAGCGCTAACTCATCGCAGTTATGAGGGGCGAGCGCATAATGAGCGTTTGGAATTTTTAGGTGATGCTGTACTCAATTGTGTTATCGCATCCGCTTTATTTCAGCGGTTTCCAGAGTGCTCCGAGGGCGAGCTAACCCGCCTGCGGGCCAGTTTGGTCAAGGGAGAAACCTTAGCCAAAATTGCATTGGAAATGAATTTGGGCCATGTCATGAATTTAGGCCTTGGTGAATTAAACACTGGTGGATTTCGTCGCCATTCAACCGTAGAGGATGCGCTAGAAGCTTTGATTGGAGCAATTTATTTAGATGCTGATTTTATGGCGATTGAGAAGCTGATTTTGCAATGGTTTGCATCGCGTTTGGATCGTGTTGATGTGAAGGATATTCCTAGCGACTATAAAAGCCAGTTGCAAGAATATCTGCAGGCTAAAGGGCTCTCCTTGCCTCGCTATGAAGTACTGCGTCAGGAGGGGCCAGAGCATGCCAAGGTTTTTTGGATTGGCTGCCAAGTCCCTGATTTGAATTTGGTTGCAGAAGCAGAGGGGCCCAGTAAGAAAAATGCCGAACAACAGGCCGCTCACAAAATTTTGTTGAATATTCCTGGCTATGAATTTAAACGATCTGTGTCTCACTGACTTTCTTTCTGGGGAACGGCTGGATAAGTTTCTTGCGGCGCGTATTGCTGCTTTTTCGCGGGTCGAAATTCAGGCTGCAATTCATGCAGGGCAGATTCAAGTTAATGCTTGCCTTGTTTCGCCAAAATATAAGCTGAAAATTGGGGATGTCATCGCGGGAACACTGGTGGCAAAAGAGATCTTGGAAGATGAGCCAGAGGCTATTCCATTGCGCATTGTTTACGAAGATGAGGCAATTTTAATCATCAATAAGCCTCCTGGTTTGACCGTGCATCCGGGGGCAGGGCAAAAACAGGGTACTTTAGTGAATGCGCTGCTCTATCACCGCCCAGAGTTAAAGTTTTTACCACGAGCGGGGATTGTGCATCGCTTGGATAAAGATACGGCTGGATTGATGGTGGTGGCGAAAACCAATGTGGCACGTTTCAATTTGATTGCCGCCTTGAAAGAGCATCAGGTGGAGCGTATTTATGTTGCGTTAGTCCAGGGGCATTTGATTGCGGGAAAAACCATCGATGCGCCGATTGGACGGCACCCTGTGGAGCGCGTGAAAATGGCCGTGTTGCCGCATTCCCGCCTCGCCAAGCCTGCGATCACGCATGTTCGTGTTTTGAAACATTTTCAACGCGTGACGCTCATTGAAGCGCGTTTAGAAACGGGGCGAACGCACCAAATTCGTGTCCACTTGGCGCACTTGGGTTATCCTTTAGTTGGTGATAAAGTATATGGAAGAAGGGGAAATCAAGGCGTGAGTTTTTCCAGGCAGGCCCTGCAGGCAGAGCGTTTATCCTTGGCGCATCCGCTCACAGGGGAGTGGATGCAATTTAGTGTGCCTTGGGAAGCTGATTTTGCGGAATTATTGAATCAATGGGAGGCGAAGTGATGCGTGAGCTAAATTGTTTGATCGTAGGGGCCGGCCCCGTTGGACTGACTTTGGCGACAGAGTTGGAGTTTTTTGGTGTTAAAGCGCGTCTCATTGATAAGAGCCTCGCTCCAGCAACCGAATCACGTGCGCTCGCCCTATGGAGTCGTACTTTAGAACATCTCGCTCTGCGAGGTGAGGTCGAAGCGTTTATTGAGCAAGGTTTAAAGATGAATGGCATAGAAGCTTATTCAAACGGGGTGCGCTTGTTTAAGCTTGACTTTGGTCGTTTACGGACCCCTTATCCTTATGCGCTGATTGTGCCTCAGTTTATGACCGAAAAGATTTTGACTGCTCATTTGATGGGGCAAGGTGGGCGGATTGAACGAGGCGTGGAGTTGCGTTCTTATGAGGTTACCGATCATGGGATTGAAGTCGTCTTATGGAATCATGAGTCAAACCAAGAAGAAAAAACCTGTGTGGACTATCTATTTGGCTGTGATGGTGCGCATAGCGTTGTGCGGCATGGGCTTAATATTCATTTTCAAGGTTCAGCGGAAGAAGAAACCTGGATTTTAGGCGATGTGGATGTTGAAGGACCTTTGTCTCGTGATACTTTAAGTTCCTTTTTTAGCAAGAAAGGTGCGCTGGCATTTATTCCGATGCCCAATGGTCAGGTGCGTCTCTTTAGTAGTCGAGGATGCATTGACGATCGCCCTGTGACTTTAGAGGAATTACAGTCTTTGGCAGATGATGCTTGTCCTTTTAAACTGACTTTGTCTAATCCAACTTGGCTTACTCCTTTTAAAATCAACGAGCGCGTAGGCAATCACTATCACGATGGGCGAGTCATTTTGCTTGGAGATGCGGCACATATTCATAGCCCTGCAGGAGGGCAAGGGATGAATACTGGGATGCAGGATGCGATTAATTTGGGTTGGAAAATTGCCGAAATTGCCAAAGGCGGACGCGAAGATATTCTCTTGGCAAGTTATGGGCTGGAACGGCGCCACGTCGGTAAAGAGGTGGTGGAACGGGCTACGCGCATGACGCACATGATCATGATGCGTAATCCCTTATTGGTCAAATTACGTAATTTTGTCTTCCCAAAGCTTGTCAAGCTGCCTAAAATTGTTAAAGCGCTGACCGAAACAATGTCTGAGATTAGTATTTTTTACAAGCAAAGCCCCTTGGTGATTGGGCCACATGATCATCCGGGGCATCCAGGGACGCGCTTGCTGGAAGGGCAGTTGGATGGAGCCTCTCTATACGCGCGTTGTCGAGTGCCGCAGCATACGCTGTTGGTGTTTGGTGGGCGAGAGAGCGATCATAAAGCCTTGCAAAGAGCTTGCCCTTATCCTGTCAACTTGATTGCGATTGGAGAAACAAACCAGGGGCTCTATCAAGCCTATCATGTACGTTCACCTTGTTGGATTTTGGTTCGGCCCGATCATTATCTTGCTGCACGGGGAGGGATTACTGATTTCAAGCATTTACAGCAGTATTTTAAAGAAGTGACTTTGCATTAGCGGGGATTCCAGGTAAAATAAGGCGAAATTTAGTTTAGGGAAGAGTGAATGAGCACAACACCGCTGGTTAAAATTACGATTGATGGCGTGGAAATGGATGTTCCACAAGGTTCGATGATTATTGAGGCTGCGGACAGTGCACAAATCACCATTCCTCGCTTCTGCTACCATAAAAAATTATCCATTGCAGCCAATTGTCGGATGTGTCTGGTCGACGTGGCCAATTCGCGTAAACCGCTTCCTGCGTGTGCAACCCCAGTCGCTGATGGCATGGTCGTGAATACCAAATCTCCCAAAGCCATTGCTTATCAAAAAGCAGTAATGGAGTTTTTGCTGATTAATCACCCTCTGGATTGCCCGATTTGCGATCAAGGGGGCGAGTGTGAATTACAGGATTTGAGTTTGGGTTATGGCAAAGATGTCTCACGCTACAATCAAGGGAAGCGTACGATTGAAGACAAAGATATTGGGCCTCTGGTGGCTACTGATTTTACGCGTTGTATTCAATGTACGCGCTGTGTGCGTTTTGGTACAGAAATTGCAGGCTTGCGCGAATTAGGAATGATTCATCGCGGAGAACATGAAGAAATCGCCACCTTCGTTGAAGGGGCAATGCAATCAGAGTTATCTGGCAATGTAATCGATCTCTGCCCAGTCGGTGCCCTGACAAATAAACCCTTTCGTTATCAAGCACGTGCTTGGGAAATGAGCCAATATCCTCTGGTTTCACCTCACGACTGTTTAGGGTCCAATTTGTACGTGCATGTGCGTCGCAATGAGGTCATGCGCGCTGTCCCGCGGGAGCAAGAATCTCTAAATGAAAATTGGTTGTCCGATCGCGATCGGTACAGTGTGCACTCGTTAAATACTCCACTGCGTGCGCAAAAGCCATTGGTCAAACAAAAGGGGCAATGGCAGGAGCTTGAATGGGTAGATGCGCTGGAGCAGGTCGTTAAAAAGCTACGTAAAATTCGTGAAAAACATGGCGCATCCCAGATTTCCGCTTTGGCTTCGCCCTCAAGCACCGTGGAGGAGCTTTACTTATTCCAAAAATTGGTGCGTGGTTTGGGTTCGCATAACGTTGATTTCCGTACGCATGTCAATGATTTTAGTGATCAGGCGCATCTTAAGAAAGTCCCTAAAATGGAAATGGCTTTGGCCGATTTGGCAGATGCCAGTGTGATTTTGGTTGTGGGCAGTGATACGCGCCAAGAAGTGCCTTTGTTTCATTATCGCTTGCGTCAGGCTGCTTTAAGTGGTGCTAAAGTCATTTATTTGAATCCTTTTGCAGCAGAGCATCATATTG
>JAJZUD010000051.1 GCA_021848625.1 Pseudomonadota bacterium | reverse complement strand
ATGAATCAAAGCGATGACATCCTTTACATTAAGTTAACAATGAAAAACCGGGGCGGATAATACACCATATTTCAAAAACAATCAATAACTTAAATTAATTCTTATGATAAATTAATCTTAAAAAAAGAGCCCTATACGGGCTCTTTGTATCTTAAGCTTTCATGAGTCGCTACTTCTTTTCGCTCCACATTATCCAACCACGCCAAGACTTCATCATAAAACCACCCCACGGCACGACCACCTAAATAACGTCGAGACGGAAATAGTCCTTCTTTTTCACGCCGCCAGATTGAGCTATCGCTAAGACTGGTTAATTCTTTAACTTTTTTTAAGCGAATGATTCTATGTTCCGACATTTTATTTACCTCCTTGATTGGTGTATTCCTCACTATCACGAGCTAGCTTGACCCAGATTTTACGATCTCCAAATTTTTTACCATTTAGCCTGAGGGCTTCATCAGCTTCTTTTTCGCTTGCCATTTCAACGAAGCCAAAGCCACGGCTTAAGCCTGTTTCCTTGTGATTGATAATTTTGACATAGACGACTTTGCCAGCTTGATCAAAATGCTCTTTTAAGCTGAGCTCTGTTGCCACATAAGGGATGGAACTTACAAATAAACGTGCTGTCATGATGCTGCTCCTATTTGTTGATGGATGATGATTAAAGCTGACGCTCAAATTTCTTTTGCAGTAAGACCTTAAAGGTAAACAAAGGTGTATCGTAAAGATCGACTTTGACATTGTGGTGCAAAGCCAAGTCAATTAAGGCACTGCGATAGGCATAGATAAAAAGCGCCTTAAAATCTTCCTCTTCCGCGAGTCCGCGATTTTCCTTTAACAGGGCTTTGATATGCTGTGATGCAGATTGAAGCTCGACCTTTAAAGCTCTAGGATTAAGTTTCACCTTGGAATGCAAAGCCAAACGACAAAAACAGGCACGACTTAGATATTGGTGGAACTCATATAACAAAGCCTCATAAAGCTTTTTATAGTCTAGACAGACCATTAGCTTGATTGATCCATTTTTGTTAAACAGCGGATTTGATAAGCCTGTTGCCTGCATTGCAAAATTGGATTCTGCGCTTTTTAGCCAGAGGTAATAACGTTTTTCCCTGAGATTTCGATAATAACCTTCTCCGCACATTTGACCGATGTTGCTTTGGCTAAATTTGTTTTCTGGTGGGATGATTGCAGCCCTTTCGCTTTCTTCTTCTAAAAACATGCGAAAGGATTCTGCCCGTTTCAACCACAGCTTGCTATTGGGACGCAATCGCGCTTTTTTGGATTGATAGCTCATTTTCAAAACTCCTGATTCATTATTCATTGGATAAGGAAAAAAATGACGCTGACGCTTCACACCGATCCCCCCGGATCAATCTGTTTTTAAAGGGTTTGGATCATACTTGCCATTAAAGAAGCTTTCTTTGAAATAGAAGACTTTTTCACATTCAATGGGGCGCTGACCTTGGATAAAGACCAGTTGCTTGTGGGCAGGCATTTCACGCACTTCATTGGCTTTGATTAAATCAGCGCCGGATTCTTGCACACTGACTGATTCATTGTGTGATTGACTACTGCTTTTGACTCCACCTTGGCCTTTTCCTTCTGAAGTGCTCGTGCTGATATAGGTTTTACGACCGCCTAGCTCGCATATCCAACGAATGGTCTCAGTGTCCGTAATACCGAAGAATTGCATCAACTTGGCGCTCGTAAACATGCCTTTCATCTCACCGTATTGTTTGATCTGGCTGATATCCTGGAAAATCGCCCAGAATGCGCCGTTATAAGCTCGCATGATGGGAATCATGTTCACGATATCTTCGCAATAACCCAACTGGCCGAGCTCATCAAACAGGAAGAGAATTGTCTCTTTTGAAAACTCACTCTTGGGGCTTTGCACCATTAAATTACGTACTGAAGCAAGGAGCATACGAAATACGCGGCTTCGCTCTCTAGTTTGACCGCCTGGCATGGTGACATAAACGTCCATTTTGCCTTTGATGAGATCACGAAGATCAAAGGTGCTTTCAGAAACAAATTCGCGAAGACTGGTATCAGCCAACCAACTTAATTGCAGGTAAGTTGTGGTTAAAATACTGCCTCGCTCTTCCCGTGCTGCACTCAGAACTTGTGCACCTGCTGCTTTAGCCCGCATTGAAGTCGACTGACTCATGAGAGTTAAAGTTTCTTCGATCTGATCTTTTTTCACGGTCAGAAGGTCATGTACCATCATAAGGTTGGGCTTTTCATTATTCAGCAAGACCCAATCAATTAAGCCCATGAGCAAGATTTCCGCCATGCCTGTAAAGTGATTATCTTTTTGGCTATTGCTGTCACCTTTGGTAATCAAGCTTTTTACCAACGCACCGATGGCCTCATCACGTTTTGCAGGATCAGTCGGGATCGCATCTAAAGGATTAAAGCGATAGTCTTTATTCTTGAGATAAATCGACTTGCCCGCCTGGAACTCTTTCTCTTTGGTAATGCCATACGGATCAATCAGTGCAATTTCATGGCCAAAGACATCATGACGATGACGTGCAGTCACTGCCCAGAGTTCGCCTTTTAAGTCATGAATGAACATAGGCCGCTTTTGGGTCAGCAAAGTAGGAATAACCACACCTGAGGTTTTACCGCCACCCGTTTGGGAAATAATCGTACGATTACAGATTGGATAGCGTAAAAAGGCGCCTTTTTCATCTTTGCCAAAAAGAACGCCTTCATCATCACTTTTGACATACGCTTCCATATCTTCCAGGTCACTTTTGCTTGCATAAGCTGCTGTTCCCTGCTCACCAGAGGTTTGATCCTGGCGACGCAGATAAAAGCCTTTAACTCCAAAAGAGATCATGACAAGAAAGATAGGGATGAGATAAAGCCCGCCATATTCTACAAAATAAGCTTTAAGCATACTGCCAAATGCCCCTGCGCTGACATGAGCTTGATGCGCATAAAAGGCCAGGGTCAAAAAGTCGATGCCAAAGAACAATGCCAAGACTGCAATGGCTGAAACTCCCATTGCAGCAAGCGTGGCCCCTAACATCAATTTTTTACGTTGCTTCTTACTCACCACATACGCACACCCTGCGGCACACAGACTAAATGCACCGTACATTAAAAACATGCTGAGCTGATAACTAAAGTCATCGGGCAAAAAAGCGCGACTTGCATGGATAAAATGCTCATAATTGTACAAGCGAGTGCCAGAGGTCAAAAGCACGCCTAAAACAATCAGCCCTAAAAATGCGAGGGAGGCGTGGCTTTTTTCCTTTGGTGAATAGGCTTTATTTACGCCTTCACCCACCCATTTAGAGAATAAATTTCCTCTTCTTCTCATACTCTGATTTTGTCTAAGTTGGGTTTTCATAGAGGTTACTCCTTGCTAAAAGTGGCTTGGTTGGATTGAGCATGCGCTGCCAATGCTGCACCATAAAATAGCGTGGTGGGGTATGAATCACTTAAAAGCGACTCTTCGTCTGAATCCTGATTCTTCCAAGAATCCAAGAGGTTTTTTAAGTAGTATCTTGCGTGCTCATCCCCATCGCTGGACTCCGCATCAGAACTGGAGGCAGCGATAGAGATTTTCTCACTTGCACAAGCCTGATAAACCTTTCTAATCAAGGCCCCAGCGGCTGACAGAACAAAACCAGCACCCAAGCCGATTAACCCTGCATAGAGAACATCAAGACCTTCAACTTCTCCATCCTGGACTGATTTAGCAATTCCAGCGCCGGATGCAGCTAATAGACCACCTGTAAAAGTACATATTGCGATCATTTTTAAGTTATTCATTGCCTTGTCCTCCGTTGTTATATGGGCCCGTAAAAGGAATATCGCGCGTAACCAACACATTGAAGTTATCGCCAGGGCGAATATTCAAAGTGGGCTGAATATTAAGGTTTTGCTGAATCATTTGACTTGCCGTCTGAGTCAACTCTTGTCCCATTGCCCCTGCAATAATTTCCTGATTGGTAGGTACGCTGGAGTTAGCACTATTTTGCGGCTGTGAAATTTGCATCCCCGCGCTAAATAGACTCATCAGCAAGGCCGAGCCAAAGATTCTAAAATAGTGGTTGTTGACTTGATCATGTAACCCTGCAAAACCGCTTAGATCAGCACCAGGCATCCCCTGTAGATCAATGGATTGATCATTTGGGAAAATGAGTCGAGACCATACAATGAGTACACGGCTTTGACCATAGGCAACCTGAGAATCATATTGCCCTACCAAGCGTGCTCCTTGCGGAATCAAAACAAAGTTTCCGGTTCTGGAGTCATACACATTTTGGGAAACAATCGCCTGAATTTGACCTGGCAAGTCTGAATCAATCCCCGTGATCAGCGTGGCTGGAATCACTGAACCAGCCATAACCATATAAGGGGATACAGGGTTTTGAATACCGCCTTGTAAAGTACTTTGAGTAGGCGCTTGAGCACTTTGTAGGAAAGCATTTTTTTCGCCCTGCATGTTTTGATTATCTGCACCAGATTGTGCCGCTTGTGGGGTGGTCACATTACCCGAGTTAATCATAGGCTGACTGTTTCCCCCCGTATTTACAGGCATAGAAGATGCAGAAGAGGTTCCTCCTGGAGACTGAAAACCATCCGGTGTCAGGCCGCTTTGCATTCCTGCTTGAACAGCTTGCTGATATGGACTTTGGGTATTATTGCCGCCATTATTACTGCCCCAAAAACTGCCGCTGCTTCCACTTTGGCTCGAGCTGACAGGAGCCTGTGCTTGTGCAACACCTGCCAGATTACCTGGAAGGTTACTTTGCTGAGGCACTTGCTGCATGGTTTGCTGCGCCCCCTGGGCTGGAGCAATTGCACCACTTGGAATCGGCAGATTACTGCTGACTGTCCCCTGAGGCTGAGTATTAATTGCCGTACCGTAAGCTTGAACCTGCAGGGAGCTCAACAAAGTTTTACCTTGATCACCTTGCTTGCTCAAAGAGGCTGCACTAATACTAGTTGATTCTGCCTGTGTGGTGGTATTGGGTGTTTTGGGCGATAAATGAAAAACCGCCCAGATAATATAAACCCCCAAACCTGCCCCTGCTAATAGGATTAGATTTTTACCTCGCTGATTAATGCGTGTACCCGTTGGAGTTTTGGGCAAAATGCTTGCATCCTCAGCTTGGGTACTCCCTTCCTCTGCCGGATTATTTTCGGGTTGTTTGGCCTTTTGATCTTCAAGAATCAAATCTTGAAGGCTGATATCTTTATAGTCTTTTTGCGTCATGATGTTTGCTCCTGTGCTTTATTCGATTAAAACCAAGAATGATCGAGGCTCTTATTGGTAATCACAACTTTGGTTTGATCCATTCCCACCCCTGTCACTAACACCGCCTGGGTAAAGATTTGATCAATCACATAGTCGACCGTACCATTGCTTTCTGTCTCCTTGCGGAAATTGACCAACTGGTTATCACCATGATTTAAAACAAACATCACAGGCAGGCTGCCGCTTTGAACACTGGCAGGAAACTGGATAAAGGTATGTTTCCCATCATCAAATACTCGTACAGGTTTCCAGCTTGGATTATCTCCAGATAACGAATAGTTAAAGCTCAGTTGGTTTAAATTGATGTTGGTGGCACTGCCTATTGGATTTGGCCCATTTTGCGCTTGCTGACTTTGCTCCTTTAAAGCTTGCTCAGTTGCAGACTGAATGGAGGCATCGGTATCACTTGGATAATAAAACACGGCCTGACGTACATAGTTGCTACTAGAGGTCAAAAGCGCAATGTTATAAATCCGCTTATCGGTTGTGATAACAAGATTTGTCGCAAGGTTCGCGGTCTTGGGTTTGATAACCAATAATTCTGCGCCATCAGGCCAAGTCCCACCGACCAACATGGTTTTGATATCCCAATTGGCAGTGTCGCCCAAGGATAAATCTTTGATGAGTTCTCCTTCTTGGAATAGGACAGTGCAAATATGCAAGGGCTCGCAGGCCATATAAATTTGCTGGGCTGGATCATAGGCAAAGCCTTCAAAGCCATTGGTACTGACATTGGGAGCTTTTCCAGTTTTCTGATAGCTTTGATAGGCTGCCACCAAAGCGGGATTGCTGCCATAGTTAAAACTGGCATCAATCTTGTCGGTGGTCTGAACGGGTACGGCTACTGTTTTGGTAATCACTTCAGTTGCAGGTGCAAAAGTCTGATGAGCTGGATTACTGGCGCAACCCACTAATGCAGCGCTGATCCCTAAAACTAGTAATGTTTTTTGAATGTTTTGTACTTTCATGGTGTTTTCTCCTATCGAGTTTAGATTTGTTGAGTCCAGGTAATGTTGGTGATGTAGACACCCAGCGGGTTATAACGAATGTCTTTGACATCGCCGATTTTGTAAGTAATGTCTGCAATGAAATTCTTCTGACCCACAGGTTGATCATTTGCAGTCAGGGTGGTTTCCTGCCAGGCAATTTCGTATGTGTTGGCCGTCCGTGGAATTTCATATTGGACTTGAACATTGACTTTTTGTGTCTTGCCTATAATCAGCGGATTATTTTGCTGGTAGTAATCACTCAAGGTATTAAAGGCGTCACCCGTTGTGAGTGCTTGGGCCGCATAAATATCATCTTGATCCACATCAGGATCACCCGTCACACCGCGTGCATACAGAACGAATTTATAGAGCACGCCCTCAATGGCACTTTGTGGAATGGTACTGCTATCAAAACTTTTAGCCTGCATTCCGGTGATGACCTGACCATTGCTTGTGACCTGGACAATATACGGTTCGATTTTAGATTCGCTTGCAATATGCCAGCAGATAAAGCCTAACCCTAAAATCACTGCTGCCAGGCAGGCCAGTAAGCGATAGCTATTTTCAAGCTGAATAGCGGTGCTGCCATAAAGCTCATCCCAAGCCATGCGCCCTTTGACATAGGGGCTTTCTTTATCCACATTGTTAGTGATAGCCGCATCAGCCTTGGGCTGACTCTTCATGACATAACGCCCCAGATTGAGCTTTTCAATGATCATTTTTAGTTTCTGTTTTTTCTGTTTCATGGTGTTATCTCCTTTGGTTATGAACCGCTTGCTGTAAATAAATCAGTCTGACCCTTTTGATTCGCTGACTCTGGCCCTGGTAAATGAATGACTGAAGGAGTGATGAGGCTGCCACTTCTTCCACCCCCACTAGAAAGTGCGGTAGAGAGACCAGAACCGCTGCTACCAAAGTGGGTTAGCATTCCTGAAGCTAAACTAGATTGGCCGCTACTACCGGATGCCATATCCAAGCCGCTTGGCCCCTCCGAACCGTAGTTGGCCATTTTGTTATAGAGCCAACCTGTACCCTGTCCGATGGCTTTGACAGACTGTTTAGCAAGGGCTAAGGCACCCAGCCCCATCGTGGCGGCTGCAACGGTTTTAGTAACACTGCCTGTTGCTGCACCTACGAGATTATCCATGTGGCTGATTGCAAAAGAGTGGGAAGCGGCTGAGGCAATTTTTGATGGAACGCTTTTCACAATCAGGTAATAAATGATTGAACCCACTGCAACGCCTAAGTACGTTGACCAGTCCTTCGCTTGAGTCGCTTGATTGATCAACTGAGCCCAATCACTTCCCAACTGCACGCCAATTGCAATCATGACGTACAGCATCATGAGTTTGATGCCAACCGCAATCGTCATTCCCACGTACTCGCGCGCCATCGGCAGGGTATAACTGCTTGCGCCAAAGGCGATAAAAAGAGCACTGACTGCTACCAAAAAATAGCTTTCAATCAGTGTGATCATGAGCTCGGCTGCAATCAGACCATAGCAAACAACAACTGCAATACAGCAAAAGACGCCAAAGAGTGAAAAGGCAATATCAGTCAAAACCCCCCAGCCGTTGAAACTTTGCAGAATTGCACTTGCGATGGCTAAGCCTTCACTCACTACACTCGACGGATCAAGTTTGGTGATTGTTGAGCCTGCAACCCCTAATTGCGAAAAGGAGTTAAAGAGCTCAGGCAAGAGCGTTCCTGCATTGGTCATCAGATAGTAGAGGACAGAAAGCAGCACGATGTTTTTGATAGAGTGAGCCATCATCGTCATCGCATTGCCTTCACCTGTCAGAATAGCCTTGCTCAGCTTTAGGGTCAGTTGAATGACCAACAATAGAACCATGAGAATCATTCCCGCCGTTTCCACCTGGCTAAACCAGTGCTGAGTCGCTTGAAGATACTCATTAGTCATTGTGTCGAAGATTTGCATTTGCATGATGTTCTCCTACTGACCGTTAAAGTTGGGCATGGGGCCAAAACCGTTTTGATTTTGATATTGCGGATAAGTGCTATTCATGCCGTTGATGAGATCGTTTCCCTGGCTTTGCTGGGCTTGATCTTTTTGTACCTGATAGGCCATGTAAGCGTTTTGGCTGTTGATCTGAGTCATTTCTAGCTGACGCAATTCTTCGATCTGATTGATCTGCTCGCCTGCCAGCATGTTACCCATCTGCACAGCCTGCAATTGACCCGTCGGATTATTGGCAAGGCCACGTAAAGCATTGATCGTCTGCTCTTCACTTGCAAAGTCTGAGGCTTGAAGTGAAATAGAATCCAATGCCCCACGAACTGTATCTAAAGTGCTAGTTGACCAGTTTTGATAAGACTGCTGGTAATTTTGCGGAGATTGATAACCTGGATAGAGCGCCTTAAAGGCTGAGTCCATATTTGACATGGAATAAGCCAATGACTGCCCTGTTTGAATCGCACTCCCTAGATTTGCTAGGGTTTGCGACATATTCTGCCAAGTAAAGCTTCCAAAATTTTTGATGTTTTGCAATTGGAGTTGATATTGCTGCAATTGAGTCTGATACGACTGCACCTGTTGTAAAACCATTTGAGTCGTTTGCAATGCCGTCACGGCATTACGTCCAAAATTTGCAGGGTCAAAAACAATAAAAGCCTCCGCATTCTCGACGCACCCAAAAAGGATGAGCGCCGAGAGTGTCAGCATTGCTGTTTTATTACGCATGATTCACCTCCGCATAGTGTTGTTTAAAATGCACATCCCAAGTATTGAGACCTCTGTGTGCGAGCCAAGTTGAAACCCAGTTGGGATTGGTGCGGTCATAAATTTCCATAAAAGTGGCGATATCTTCTTTTTTGGAAACGCCGATAAATGCCAAGGTCAACTCACCTAAGCCCAAGGTGATTAAGCGATTGTCATTGGGATACATGACGTAATAATCGCGTTTGGGTTTGGCTGCACCGATGATGTCAATTTGGCGATCATTGAGGCCACAAAATTGATACATGGCACGTGATTCATCCGTCATCGCATCATTTGGTAAATAAATCTTTGTCTTGCATGATTCCAATAAAACAGAGCTGATTTCAGACTTCGCGGCATCCTGAAGGGATTGAGTTGCAATCACAATGGCCACATTGAATTTGCGCAGAGTTTTAAACCAGTCTTTTAGCTTCTTGGCAAAATAAGGATTATCGAGATACAGCCAGCCTTCATCTAAAACCAATAAAGCAGGATGACGCTTTTTAAATTGGCGGTATAAAACGCGGAACAGATAATCAATAACGGGCAAATAAAATGCTTCTTTCTGCTCCAATAACCAGCCCATTTCAAAGGCCATGAGTGAACTCATATTGATTTGATCTTCGGTGGCATTCAGCAAAGAACCCATCGCAATGGAATCTACATAAGCGCTAAGTGTTTCGCGAATCTCATTGTCCTGTACATAGTCAATGAAGCCGGATAAATTCCAATTGCTTGGCAGAGTGTCTTTGAGAATGGTGAGTGTGCGGCGAATCTCTCCCTTATGCTCAGAGGTTAGATTCATTTTTTGCAACTCAAGCAGGTTTTCAACAAAGCCGACCGTCCAGTCCAATTCTTCTGGATCATCAATGTGAGACAACGGCGCAAGACTGATACTATGATTTAACCCAACATCATAATAATCGCCACCCAGAGCCAAGGTGATGACCTTGTTAGAATTGTCTTTATCAAAAACATACACATGGGAGTTTTGATATTTACGGTGTTGTGCAATCAACAATCCCAAAAGCGTTGACTTACCCGCACCTGTCGGGCCAATAATCATGGTATGGCCCAAGTCACCCACGTGAATATTGAAGCGAAACGGTGTCCCACCTTGAGTTGCAGAATAAAACAAAGGGGGTGATCCTGCTGGATAGAATGGGCAGGGGCAAAATTCCTCGCCTTGATAAATCGCACTGACGGGTGCCATGCAAGATAGCTCATAGGAATTCAGTAAGACTTTGCGAATATTGCGTTCACCATGACCAGGAATCGAACCCAGGAACGCATCAATGCAATTGTAATCCTCATCCTTCACCATAAAGCCTAATTGCTGAAGTCCGCGCGAAACCATACGCACTTCTTCTTCGAGCTTATTGGCATCTTCATTCATCAAGACGATGACATTGGTCACATAACCAAAACGTACTGTGCCCGAAGAATTGAGATTTTTTGCTTGCTCAATTTGGCCTACCATTTCAGCAGCGTCGCCATTTTCAAGCGTAGGTTGACCACCAAAAGCCTGACGCGCAACCCCTTTAAAGCCAAGCGCCTTTTGATACCAGCCACGCCCAATGGCTTTGATTTTTTCCTCTGCACCTGCATGTGAGAGGGGAATAAATCGTAATGACCAGCGATAAACAAGCGGTAAGCTATTTAAGAGCTCTAGCACAGTTGGATAAACTTCAGCGGGATATTCTGAGACATTAATCACGCGAATATGCTTATTACCAATCCGTGGTCGAATACCACCTACAAAGTTTTCGTGACTCAAGTACGAATCCAGAAACAATGCAACGGGTGGAATTTGTACGGATTGTGTTTGTCCCGTTAAACAGTAATGCAGGAAGGTCAACAGGTTCCGATCCGTCAAACGTTCTACGCGTAGATATTTGGTCAAGACATCCATTGCTGAAGCAATTTTTTCTTCAAAACGCTTGTGCAAGTCTTCCATCGTGACATCTTTGATCGGTTGATCAGATTCAATGAAAAAGCGCTTGATGGATGACTTTAATTCCCGATCTGGCAGATAAGTCAGGGTCAAATAGGTGAGCGTGTCAAAGTGAGCGCCTTCGGTCTGATATTGCGAACGACGTTCATCTTCAATCAATGCGGAGACTGGCTCTGGGAAGCTTTGCCCCGACAAATATTCATTAGACTGCAAACGAACTAAATTAAACTCAACCATCCAGCCTGAATCCAGCATTTTGAGTGCATGATTCAGGTTCAGAACAATTTGATCTAATTCCGTATCAGTAGACGACTCCACATCAGGGCCACGGTAAGCAAACACCGCCATGAAGGCACCATCTTTCATTAGAATGGTGCCTGGCTCAAAATACATGAGATAGCCTAATAATTCATTCAGTCCAACTTGCTCACCCTTTTTGTAAAGGGCCATACGGGTTTTGCTGGTTTTAACAAGGGGCTTAAATAGGCCCCTTACAATTTGTGTGATTTGGTTTATAGGATTGGTCATGAGTCATTCTCCTTAGGTTACAGTGCAGGGATAGAACTGATTTTTTGTTTGTTGACTCTAGCTCTTGCAAAGCTGACAGGTTGATAAAAACCTTTGTAGCGAAAGTGTGCTGACAAAACTTTCACAATCTTGGGGTCTTTTTTAAAACCCCATACTGCGATTGAGTGAAAGAAACAAAAGACAATTGGGCCTGCCAACACATAAGGGAAGTGAAAGCGGGTGACATAAATCATCAACACCGCAATCAATCCATACAAGAACATAGGCGCTTTATCAACTCCAAAAAACAACATTTCGCGTGTTAGCGCCCGATTAAGGGTCATTTTTGTGCCTCGCATGGTTGCCTCCTTAAATAACCGCACCGGTCATGCCAGGAACCATCGTCACTAAGGTGGGTGCTGCTAAGACCAGGCCACCACCAATTAACGCACTGACGACCTGCTTCATGCCGACATCGTGGCCCTTGAATACCCAAAAGAACCCTGCGGCCATAATGCCGATTGCAGTAATAATCACGATGGGCGCACCTTGAAGCTCATTCATGATATTGAACAGAGCTCCTGTGAACTGATACTTATCCGCCCCTGTATTGGCTGCAAAACAAAGATTGCTGGAAAATAGCATGGAGACAGTCCAAATGGATTTTGAAATCAATCCTGCTGCGCGACTAAATAGGCTTTGCTTTTTAGCTTTGGCCTTCACTTTGGACGGTTTTTTTGAGCCACCCCGTTTGATTCGAGCAATTAACTCTTTGATGAGTTGAATGCGGCGTTCATTTGCTTGGGTGGAGGTGATTTTTGTATTCATAGCAGTATGCTCCTTTGTTGTGGATGAACTCGATTTTTTGACTGACATTGACGCTGACACGCTTGAAAAAAACTTATTGAACTTCATGGCGAATCCTCCTCATGGTTTTGAGTTGTTTTAGATTGCTGGTTAATGAATCGATCAAAATCGCATCTGAAAAATCGGCCTCTGGTACGCTGCGCTGAATGTGCAAACGTAGAAGTAAGGTATTTTCGAGTAAGGAAATGATCTTGCTGGTATTGAGCTCCCAGGCAGTGATTAAATCTTCTTGGTTTGCATCACGATTAAAGTCCATTTTTTTGCTCCTTGGTTGATGATTAATTGAGTTCTTTGAATAGAAATTTCTGAGTAACAGGGTCATACCCCTCAACGCTTGAGATGTTTTTGACTTTGCGCTCCAGGGTGAAGTTGTTGCGTTCGATTGCCACAATTAGGTTGATGGTTTCAAGTAGCAGAGAGATCGGCTTTTCAACGCCTGCTTCTTCAGCTAGAGATAAACAACGCTGTACAGCTGAGTGGGTGTCGTTCGCGTGTACCGTAGCAATTCCGCCAGGTGTACCTGTATTCCAGGCCTTCATTAAATCCAGCATGGCTTTATCGCGAACCTCACCGATGAGAATGCGATCGGGCCTGGAGCGCATTGCCACAAAAATCAGTTTTTGCAAATCAACAGGGTTTTTAATGAGGCGATTGGTAACCATCTGCATCACGTTTTTAGCGGAACACTGCAATTCAGGCACGTCTTCTAATATCAAAAGACGCTCTGATTCCGGTGCAATTTTGGTGAGTTCATAAATACAGGCATTTACAAAAGTCGTTTTACCTGTGCCAGGCCCACCGCAAACCAGAATATTTTTACGTTCAGCAATCGCCTGACGAATAATGCTTGCTTGAGTTGCAGTCAAAGCGCCTTTACGAATATAGTCATCAAAGGTATACACCAGCTCGGCTTTTTTGCGAATCGTAAAGCTAGGTCTCTTCACCAGAGGCGGCAGAATCCCTTCAAAACGTGACTGATCAATCGGAAATTCACATTCCAAAATCGGATTGTCATAATTGACTTCTGCCTCAACAATCCCGGCAATCTTGCGGATGATGCGCTCGGCTTGCCCTGCTGAGATTTCACCTGCTTGAATGACACCGTTTTGACGGTGTTCAATCCACAAAATACTGTCAGGATTGAGCATCAATTCTGTTACGAGAGGATCGCGCAGTGGAATCAGAATCAGATCTCCACAGGCTTCTTCAAGCTGCTTGATCCGGCCAGGTAGGCTATTCATCGTGAAAGCTCCCTAATAATTGGGAGAGCTCTAATTCAGAGATGGCCTTTTTTACAAAATAGTCTTTTCTGCAATGGCGAAGGGTTTTAGGGGAAGTTTGCACACGTTCCTCTATCATTAGCGTTTCGTCCATCGCAGAAAAGTCGGTTGCATCAACCCCCAGAAAGTCAAAACACTCTCCAAAGCCTGATAAATTCATGGTATGTTCAAGTTCATATTTGTTCACAATCGCCTCCAGTTAATAATTTCGTTCGACAATTGCAACTTTAAAATATTTCAAATACAGGTTATAACCACCTTGAACAATAACAATTTTTGTATTGAGCTAGAGGGGGATGAAATGTGTGGTTGTTTACCAGTCAAAATGAACTGAAATTATGCTTGATCAAAAGCAACGGTTTTGATAGAGTGAAAATTAAGCATGAAGTTGTTTATCTATCGGCTCCGAACAAGAGCC
>JAJZUD010000112.1 GCA_021848625.1 Pseudomonadota bacterium | reverse complement strand
CCGATCTTTTATATTTGATATTCTTGGGTCTTGTTAGGCTGGATATTTTATAAAATTTATGCTAGAATAGCACCGTATAAAAATAATAAAAGAGGTGTCTGATGCATCGTTGTGAATATTATCCTGCTGATCTCCTGGGTAAACCCCTTATGAATCCTGAGCAGCCTCCTTTTAACGACAGCGGAGTGTATCAGTTATATGATGATGAACGGACTGAGAACTGGGACAGGCCTTTCTGGAGAGATGTGCGGCGTGGGTATATCTCTGGACCTGCGATACTAGCGAAAGTTGCAAGCTCTGCGCCTAGCAGTGAGGATATATACCCTTTATCTGATCCACAATTAGAAGCAATAAGATCAGACTTGATTGAAATGTTTGGTGGGGAAGTTATTGCAACGTTAGAAGAAAAATATCGTCAAGACTTGCTCAATATCGCCATGGTGTACTTGAATCCCCCAGAAGATGTAGAGAAGGGTTTTGTTAAGGAATTTGATGAGGCAAAACTTGTTATCAGTAGAAGTATGGATGGACAATGTACATTAGAAGCCTTCGCCATAACATTAAAAAGATCGGAATATGGTGCCAGCGGTCGTGAGAAATTGTCGCCTATTCTCGGTGGGGTGATCCAGAGTTTCTGTGTTGAGGCTGCTGCTAAAAACATTGTTTTGGAGCGCTTGATTGTCACAGGTCAAGAGATGGTTGATCTTTTTAAGGAGAAACTTGGGGCGCCTATCTCGTCAAGAGCAGCGACACCACCACCATCTCCGGTCTTAGCATGCTCATTTGAAGCTTGTTCTAGAGCTCGCTCATTTTCTAGAGAGGGCACAGCTCCCCGGTATCCTAAGTAGACAATTCGAGTATTTGCTGATATGGTGCTCTTTTTGCTTAATTTTTAGCGTGGGCATTGTGAATCAACTTATTCTGGCTTCTTCGTCAGCTTCAAGGAAAATGGTTTTAAATAAGCTGGGCTTGCCTTATCAAGCCATTGCGCCGGACATTGATGAACAGGTCTTGCCCGGTGAGCAAGTAGAGGCCCATGTATTAAGGCTCTCCAAAGAAAAAGCCTTGAGGGTAGCCTCCAAATTGCCGCTTGATTCCCCTCCGACTTTGATTATTGGATGTGACTCTGTTTGTGTTTTGAATGGCGAAATTATGAGCAAGCCTGAAACGCATGCTAACGCCGTGGCACAATTGCGCGCGGCATCGGGTAGAGTGGTCTATTTTTACTCTGGATTGAGCCTGTATCATTCCAAAAAGCACAGTCTGCAGCAAGAAGTGGTGCGGACAGAAGTACATTTTAAAAAATTGACAGACTCACTGATCGAAGCTTACTTGCAACAAGATCAGCCTTATCACTGTGCAGGCAGCATTCGAGCTGAAGGCCTGGGCATTATTTTGCTTGATAAAATGATTGCTGATGATCCCAATAGTTTAGTGGGCTTGCCTCTAATTGCATTGATTAAAATGTTGGAGAAAGAGCAGGGTGATAAAGAATCGCTGAACTATCTGGAGTAAGGCTCTAAATTGCTGTATGCTTATACGCAAAGCAAAAGGAGGTGGGCTCAGTGATCACGCTATACGGTTTTGCAGTCAGTAATTATTACAACAGAGTGAAGCTCGCTTTAATGGAAAAAGGCGTCCCCTTTATTGAAGAATTGGTCTACACAGCTAAAGATGCCATGAAGCAGGGCTCTCCTATTGGAAAAATTCCTTTTATTAAAACAGAGGAAGGCCGCACTCTGTCTGAGTCTGCGGTTATTTTGGACTATCTGGAGGATCGTTATCCCAAGAAGCCGCTTCTGCCTCAAGACCCCTACGCAGCAGCTAAAGTGCGAGAATTAGCGACTTTTATGGATTTGTATTTGGAATTGCCGGCGCGGGAATTATATGCGGAGGCCTTTTTCAACGGCAAAGTCAGTGACGAAGTCAAAACCACTGCGAAGTCACGACTTAAAAGAGGGATTGACGGCTTTGCAAAAATGGCGCTTTTTTCCCCTTATATTGCAGGTGAGCATTTTACTTTAGCTGATTGTGCGGCGATTGTGCACCTGCCTTTGGTCAGTCTTGCGACAACCCGGATTTATGGGGATGATTTTTTAGCTGAAACTCCAGCGCGAGAATATGTGAAAACAATGAATCAAAGGCCCTCTATGCAAAAAATTAATGCAGATCGCAAGGCCAATCAGGAAATGATATTAAACTTGCGTCGTGCTCAATAAGACATTGCGCTGAAAGTAATAAAAAAGGAATTTAAAATGGCATTAGGAACAGAATACACAAGCCATCCCATGCTGATTGCTTTGGCGGCAACTTACGATGTATTTACTCATCCAATGTCAACCCATCCAGAGGATTGGGCGCAGCATTGGCGTACTATGGATGGGGGTGTGGGTCAAATTTTTATTGAAGCGTTAGTTGGGAATGGGTCTATACATGGGCGTCGACTATGGATGCAGGCTCTGTTTGATTGTATTATATACGGGGCTAACAATGAAGATTCTAATGCAGTCAAAGCCTTCCAATTGGTAACTGAAATTTATGCGCATGATGCAGAGCTGAGGAGTGCTTTAAACGAGTTAATGGTTC
>JAJZUD010000050.1 GCA_021848625.1 Pseudomonadota bacterium | reverse complement strand
ATACCGCCCAAGAGTTCATATCGACGGCGGTGTTTGGCACCTCGATGTCGGCTCATCTCATCCTGGGGCTGAAGCAGGTCCCAAGGGTATGGCTGTTCGCCATTTAAAGAGGTACGCGAGCTGGGTTCAGAACGTCGTGAGACAGTTCGGTCCCTATCTGCCGTGGGCGTTGGAGATTTGAGGGGGTCTGCTCTTAGTACGAGAGGACCGGAGTGGACGTACCGCTGGTGTACCGGTTGTGATGCCAATTGCATTGCCGGGTAGCTAAGTACGGAAGGGATAAACGCTGAAAGCATCTAAGCGTGAAGCCCGCCCCAAGATGAGATCTCCCTGAAGATTCGTCGAAGACTACGACGTTGATAGGTGGAGTGTGTAAGTGCTGTAAAGCATTGAGCTAATCCATACTAATGTATCGATCGACTTGATCATATTACTCTTTGAGACGTATGTTCATCGCTTGCTCTTCTTATTTCGGCTCATTCTATTGTTAAGCACCCTGTGCTAAAAACTTGCCCGTCGGCCATAGCCAAGAGGTACCACCTGATCCCTTCCCGAACTCAGAAGTGAAAATCTTGTGCGCCAATGATAGTGTTCTTATAGAGCGCGAAAGTAGGTCCCCGATGGGCTCTTTTTTTTTAAATGCTCACAAAAAATAAGCGATATACTGCATGCAATTTGGAAATAATATTGGCACAGCAACACTTGATTTGCTGATTATTGCGATTAAGTAAAATGTCGGAGTGGTCTACGACAATTTGGCCCATGCTGGAAAATACACCCTGGTGGGTCTATTTGATCTTTGTATTGTTAGTAATACGTGGAGTCAAAGCCAGTCGTCCTCAGCTTGTGTCCCTGCGTAAGCTTTTTATCATGCCATTTATCTTGTTGATTGGGTCGCTTTATATGTTGTTGGGAGCGGTCACGCCGAGTCTTGTTAATATTATGGTCTGGTTGATCTGCCTCTTCATTGGTGGGGCGCTGATTTTTATGCAAATTCAGCGACAGACTTTGCAGTTTGACAAAAAGCGCCATCTGGTTAAAACCTCTGGCACTTGGACTGTGTTAATTTTGATTTTATTGATTTTTTTCAGCAAGTATTATTTTGATTATACTTTGGCCGTGGACCCGCAGGAAATCCATCATCTTATTTTTAGATTGAGTCTGTGCGGCATTTCTGGCTTGTGCAATGGCTTAATCATGGTGCGTTTGATCTGCTATCTGATTAAAATGCGTCAGGCTGAGCATATGGAGTTGAAGTGAGACTTTTTTGAAAGCCACTGACCAACATTGTAATATAAATTTTTTGTTTGCATGGATCTTGGAGCAGCCCAGGTTCATCGGTGATGAGCGGTTGAATGCTGCCTACTAGCCATAATATGATCAACTGAGGGTCAAATTGGGAGTTGATTTGGCCATGGGATTGCAAATGTTGAATCGGCTCCAGCCATTGTAAAGGGGAAAATGCACTCCCGCCTACAAGTTTAATTTTATCAGATTCAAGACGCTGCCATTCCATCAGGCGCAGTAGATCGGGATGATGCGCATACATCTGCAGGCGTTGCTGAATCGCTTCTTCTAGAAAAATGTCGAGGGACTGAGGTTCTGGATTTAGCGGTGCGATATCCAGGTCTTCGAGCACAAAAGCTTTCACCGCCTGCCACAGTTTAGCCTTATTACCAAAGTGGTGAAAGATCAAGGCCTCGTTGACTTGTGCGGCTTCAGCAATTTTAAGCGTGGGTGTTCCCGAAAAGCCCTTTTGCGCAAAAAGCTGACGCGCTGCTTTTAAAATAGCCTGGCGCGTCAAGTCTGCATGAGCGCGTATTTTACGCGGCATGATCAATCAGGGCCTGAATTTCAGAATTATTAAATCGTAGGTGTTGTGTGAGCCCTATCGCCTTCAAAGCGGGTGCCAATCCTTTAATGACGTCAAGAGCAGACTGCTTGTCCGCTTCAGAACTGAGTGGGGATTCGTAGACATTAATATTGGCAAGGACTGCTGCAACGGATCCTTTTCTGACATTGACGCCATTAATGAGCGCGCTATTTTGTGCATCCGGTAGAATGCTTTCTGGGGTGATGGCCATGATTTTTCTCCTTTGTCTTATAGTTAAGTGTATGCTTAATTATAACAAGCGGAATCTCAATGTCAAGCAATATTTGAGTGATCGTGCTGTCAGTCTTGCGTTATGGTATAAATTTTGCTAGCCTCCTAACAAGAAGAATGAGAACATTTAGGAGCAGGTGATGAAGGTAGTCCAATTGAAGTCGGTGTCTTTAGCCGTGTGTCTGGGGTTTAGCTTGACTGCAACAGCTCAGACCGTTGGTTTAGTTAATCAGATGGGCAAGAATCCTAATACAGGTAATCCCAACATGCTCTGTGTGTGGCCAGCAGGGACGTCTAATATTGAAACTTCATCACTTCAGCCCCCTGCCAATCTTGGGCCAGGTGCGGTTTTTGTGGGGCAACTAAAGACTTCGGGAACACAAGGTCAGGCTGCATTTACAGTTTCGTTAAATAGTCAGGACCAGTGCACCAAATGGAAAGGGGAGGGGTACTATGGGGTGGGAATTACCAGCGCGGGCTGGGCTTTTAATTTTTCACCCACGCCGCTTGCTAATGTGACAGTGACACCGAGTGGCAATAGCTGTGGTGCGGATGTTTGTTATGTGGTCACAGAAAAAGAGATCCCGCCTGGCCCCTTGGTGCCTAATTCCCCCTCATCGGCGTGGCCAAAAATCTCAGACTATTCTGGGCAGATGGTGAAATATCGTGGTTTTAATCTGTCCGGTGCTGAATTTTGGCCTAATCAAGATGGAACGGGCTTTTATCCTGGAAATATCCCGAGTATCAATGATACCACCCCCTTTGTTAATATGGGAGAAAATACGGTACGTGTCCCTTTTCTTTGGGAATACTTGCAGCCTAATTTCACAGTAGGAACGGCGATGAGTGCGCCTAATTTTGGCCCAACTTCTTATGGAAATGCGATACTACAGCTTGTCACTGATTTAACTAACCAGGGGCTGTATGTGATTCTGGATATGCATGATTATATGCGTTATGAAAGCAATCAATCAGATATTATGAATGAGTCAGATAGTTCTGATACGGATATTATTGATACGAAAGGTGAGCCAACGATAGTTGATTATGCCAACACGTGGGGGGCTTTAGCTGCTGCAGTTAATACGTATGTACCACGGAGTGACCATGTTATATTTGAATTAATGAATGAGCCCCATGATATGACAAAGCCAATTTCGACTGGCAGTACGGGGCCTACAGCTGTGGTTGATTTGTATAATGCGGCTATTGCCAGCATTCGTGTAGCTGAAGGTAATCAGCCCACTTCTTATCATCACTTGATCCTGTTGGATGGAGATTTTTATAGTGGATTGCATAGTTGGGGAACTCAAACTGAATCGGGGGACACTGTTACTAATGCGGTAGCTTTCGCAGCCACTAATATTAAAGATCAAGACAATAATTACGCAATTGATGTGCATCAGTACATGGATAGTAATTTTAGTGGCACCAGTGCGGATTGTATTGATCCACAGGCCTTTGCAACGGATTTGCAAATGACTTCCAGTACGGCGCCTGGTTATAATGGCTTTGCTAAGTGGTTGGCTCAAGAGCACGAGGTGGCGTTTATCGGTGAGTTTGGCGCAGGCTATGATCAATCTAATTCTAATTATCAAAACTGTGAGGGAGACTTTGCTTATTTATTAGATCAAGCAAACAGTGTTGGGGGTATCATCGGCTGGACCGCCTGGTCTACTGGGCATGCATGGGGCTCCAGCTATGTTCTGAATTTAAACCCTGGCGGGGCGGCAAGTTACTATCTCACGGACAAGCAAGTTTTTGCAAACCCAGCCTTTTTAACGGTTCCGGTAACATCAGGTCATTAAATTAAAGCGGCGCTAGGGCCGGCTTTCATGGCGGCTTTTTTGTGTTGAGGTTGCAAGTCTATGCCCATGTCTTTACCAGAATTGGAAACTCTGCTGCAGAATGCTCAGTCAGTTGCTGCGCTTGATCAGGCTTTGGTTCTTTTTTTGAAAAGCTATGGAGTCACAGGCTATAGTTTTACCTATTTGAATGTTTCTCGCGATCGGCATAGTAAGATTGTACATGAGCTCGTCTCGTCGAATTTACAATCTTGGCATCAGCATTATCATGCGGCACATTATGATCTGAATGACCCTATGCAAGTGACATTGAATAAATCACTCATTCCGCACATCTGGGATCCGGTTGTACAGCTCCACGAAGCGCGTAATGAAAAGGAAAAAACGATTCGTGCAGAAACTTTAAATTTAGGAGTCAATCTGGGCCTGTCTATCCCTATTCATGCTTCAGATGGGGCGGTTGCAGATTTGACGTTACGACAATTTAAAGGGGAGCATTGCCTGGATCGATGGGAGAGTGATAAATATGCTTGGCAGGCTGCAGCCCTTTATTATTTCCATCACCTGCGATTAAATTTACCCCTGCCTCTTGTGTTGCCTGAGCAATATGGGTTTACAGCGCGTGAACAACAGTGCCTATCGCTTTTGTTACGGCATTGCTCCACTGTAGAAATAGCTCAACAGCTTCATATGAAGGAAAGAACTGTGCACTTTCATATTCAAAATATCATTCACAAGTTGGGAGTGCGCAATAAACAAGAGGTGGTTCAGCAAGTTTATAAAATTATGCGAGTTGGGCGGATAAAAAATTAAAAAACCTGTCAATCATAACAGTATAATTATCAATTAAATCACCTTACTATGGAGGGCGTGTATTTTCAACATTGTAAGGAGACACTATGCACAAACCTCGTTTAATCTCGCTCGTTTTAGCGGGCGCATTCTCTAGCCTGGGTGTAGCCCATGCAACTATCACCCCCCAAAGCCCTTCTTCTTGGCCTGCTAATGGAATTTCCAATTATTCTGATACCGCACTGCCGTTAAGAGGGTTTAATTTATCAGGGGCCGAGTTTCAGCCTGGTGTAAAAGGCTATGATATGAATAATTTTCCCTCTATTGAAGATACCATTTATTTTGCCTATGAGGGCGAAAATGTCGTGCGGGTTCCCTTTGCTTGGGAATTTTTGCAGCCTGGCTTGCCGACCTCAACAGCTCCCATTGATTGGACAACAAAAGGGGGGTATGGCCAATCTTATTTGCAATTAATCAGCAACTTAACTAATCAGGGCTTGACTGTAATCGTTGATATGCATGATTACATGCGTTATGAAACGAACCTGAGCCAATATGCTAACAATAGCAACACTACAGACGAAGCAATTATTGATACTGCCGGTGAGCCAAGCAGCGCGCAATACGCAGCAGCTTGGGCAAGCATCGCGGCGGCCGTTGATCAAAATCTCACGCCTGCACAAAGTAAGCTCGTCATTTTTGAGTTGATGAATGAGCCACATAACATGAATAAACCGTTGATTTCAACAGGAGATGAAGGGCCTCAAGCTGTATTGGATCTTGAAAATGCTGCAATTACATCTATTCGTGCCCAAGAAAAAGCGGACAATGCGGCTGCGCATACTATTATGCTGGACGCAGATTGGTATACCGGTATGCACAGTTGGGCTGAGCCTGTTCCAGATTATACGAATGCACCCTCAAATGCGACGGTCTTTACAGCATCAAATATTAAAGATCCTGCAAAGAACTACGTGCTGGATTTACACCAATATCTTGATTCTGATTTTAGCGGTACTCACAATGATTGTCAGTCTAACCAAGATATTCAGAGTATAATCAATCAGCTTGTCGCGCCTCCACCACAAGGCCAAGATTTTTTAGATTGGCTTTCTAATAACAAAATGAAAGTGTTTTTGGGTGAGTTTGGTGCAGGCAATGGAGTAAACTGTGAAGCGGATATGAGCACCATTCTCAGTTTTGTCAATCAGCATGCATATAATGGTACCTATGGTTTTGTGGGCTTTTCTGCTTGGTCTACAGGCCATGCCTGGGGTGGTTATTTGCTGAATATTTCACCAGGCGGCCCGGCGAATATTTGGATGCAAAAATCGGATGTTCTCCCTGCGTTTTTAAAAGTAGCTTCATCCCTGCCGCCTTTGGGTCAGGTAGTGGCTAGCTTGACCAATGACACGGCCTATCCCCTTGCCTTTGCAAGTAGTACGGGTGCGTTTCAAACTTCAACGCCTGGGGGGCTAGCACCTGGAGCTACTGCGTACGTCTATACCATGCCTAATGGAACAGAGCCAACACAAGCCCAGATCACCTATAAGACCACTCTGCCTGCCAGTGCAGATCAGTCTCAAGTGGTATACTATGGTTTTGGGATGACCGCTGACTCAGCAGGGGATTATCGGTTTGAATATCCGAATACAGGAGCACCCAATTATATTCCGGTACCCTTTGTACAAAATATTGATGCTGCAGGCAATAAATCCTGCGCAATCTTTACAGGCGGAGCGGGAAATAGCGGTCAGTATATCCTGCAGACTGCAAGCTGTCCTTAAATCCAAGTGCGAAGTGCAAAGGCAAGCGTGTTTGGCGCTTGCCTTTGTTTTTGTGTCAGAATATTGCGGCCTGCAAGCAATTGGTGCTATGATAAGGGTCATTTTGAAGACAGAGGAAAAATAGAGAGATGACAACATCCATGAATGCAGAGCTCGTTGTTTTGGGTAGCGGACCTGGTGGCTATACGGCTGCTTTTCGCGCCGCGGATTTAGGTAAAAAAGTAATTCTGATTGAACGCTTTGAAAATATTGGCGGAGTTTGTCTCAATGTAGGCTGTATCCCCTCCAAAGCTTTGTTACATGGCGTCAAAGTGATTGAAGACGCAGAGCATATGGCTCAGTTCGGTATTGAATTTGGCAAGCTCAAAGTGGATATCAATAAGTTACGAGCTTATAAGTCGGGTATTGTCACTCGTTTAACCGGCGGTTTAAAAATGCTGGCCAAACAACGTAAAGTTGAAATTGTCACCGGTTATGGCCGCTTTACTTCACCTCATACCATTGAAGTCGAATCCAAAGATGGCAAAAAAACTGTGGTTGAATTTAAAAATGCGATTATTGCAGCAGGGTCTCGGCCTGTAAAACTACCCTTTATTCCGGAAGATCCTCGTATCATGGATTCAACAGGTGCATTAGAACTGGCTGAAGTGCCCAAACGCTTATTAGTGTTAGGCGGCGGGATTATTGGCTTGGAAATGGCGACCGTCTATGCTCAACTAGGCAGCCAAATTTCCGTTGTTGAATTTATGCCTCAATTGATGAATGGCGTCGATAAAGATATCGCTAAGGTTTATGAAAAATGGATCACCAAGCGTTATGAATCCATTATGCTCGAAACCAAAGTCACTAAAGTAGAGGCCAAAAAAGACGGGATTTATGTCACTTTTGAAGGCAAAAATGCACCTGCCAAGCCCGAGCGCTATGATCGTGTTTTGGTGGCTGTGGGCCGTACACCGAATGGCAAAGAAATTAACGCCGATAAAGCTGGCGTAAAAGTTGATGAGCGCGGTTTTATTCCCGTTGATAAACAAATGCGTACGAATGTAGAGCATATTTTTGCAATCGGCGATATTGTGGGGCAGCCGATGTTGGCGCATAAAGCAGTGCCAGAAGGGCGTGTGGCTGCAGAGGTGATTTGTGGTGAAAAACATTTCTTTGAGCCCAAGTGTATCCCTGGCGTAGCTTATACTGACCCTGAAGTGGCATGGACTGGCTTGACCGAAGATAAAGCGCGTGAAATGGGCATCAAATATGGCAAGGGCGTTTTCCCTTGGGCAGCAAGCGGGCGTTCGCTTTCGATTGGACGTGATGAAGGGATGACTAAAGTGATCTTTGATGAAGCAACGCATCGTATTTTGGGTGCCGGAATCATCGGGCCGAATGCAGGGGAGTTAATTGCAGAAGTGTGTCTAGCCATCGAAATGGGTTGCGAAGCAGAAGATCTCTCTTTGACTGTGCATCCGCATCCTACCCTGTCTGAGACCCTGGCTTTGGCAACAGAAATGTATGAAGGCACAGCAACAGATCTGATCGCACCCAAGAAAAAATAGGTGGCAAGAGCGCATGTTGCAGTTTGCCAATCAAATCCCTCACGCGGTGTTGTTGTACGGCGAGCCGCTGACGCAACTTGCAGTGCTACAGCCTGAACTGAAAGGCTTATTGTGCGAGCAGGGGGCTGAGGCCTGTGGCGCGTGCCCTTCTTGTCAATTGTTTGAATCCGAAGCGGGGCATCCTGATTTGATGGTGCTCCATCCAGAAGGAAAGATGGCGCTCATTAAAATTGACAGCGTACGTGAATTGATTGGGTTTTTAGAGCAAAGTCCTTTGCGCGGGGGGATGCGCGTCGTCGTCTTGGTCCAGGCTGATGCGCTCAACATTGCTGCACAAAACGCATTGCTCAAAGCTTTGGAGGAGCCCGGTGCTCACACTTTAATCCTCTTGTTATCAGAGCGACCCCATCTATTATTGCCAACGATTAAGAGTCGTTGCCAGACAATGGGAACGCTGCAGAGACCTGTTGCCTCTTTGAATCCGATTGCTGAGGAATTGGTCTTGCCTTTTGATGTGCTCACTTTGGCGCAAAAATGGAAAGATTTGCCTGTCTCCTTTTGCTTGCAAGCGGAAATGCTCATTATTTATGATGCGTTACAACTTCAATTGCAGGGACAGGCCAGTGGGCTGCACTTTCCTGATTTGCATGCGCAAATCGCGCGCTTGGCGACAAAGCAATCGACCGCAAGCCTTTTGAAAGTCTATCAGAAGATTGTCGGCCAAGTGAGTTTAACGGAGAAGCAAGTAGCCCTGAATACAGAGTTAATGCTTTGTCAAAGCCTTATAGAATGGCAGCGTGCTTTTTTTTAGGGATCTGCTAGACTATTAGCATGGTCAATGGTTTTTCTCTTGATGATGAACACGCGCTATCGAAGTATCCCCCTCTTGCTCGCCTTGTTTATTTTTATGATCGGTGTGGTCAATATTGCTACGGCAATTTATTTGATTTTCCACCTGAATCATTATTTTCATGTGGATCAGTATGCTGCAGCTGTGGTTGATACAACCAAGTTTAGACATGGTTCTGATTTTATTATGCTATTTTTGGGCTTGTTGCTCATTAAGCTCGGGCATGGGTTGTTTAAGCAATACCATATGTCTTGGTTTTGGGCGATGCTGCTTACTGTGTTGTCTATTTTAAATAGCTTAGTGCCGCCGATTACCTGGCATATCTTTGGGATCGATCTGTTGTATTTGCTTTTACTCTATTTGTATCGCCAGCACTTTTACCGAATTGATAATCATGTGATGAGCTATCAGAAAGCGATTGCTTGGCTATCTGTATTTTTTGCGATTGCCTACGGGGTTTTGGGTAGTTATTTTTTCCGAGCGCAATTTTTCCACCTCGATACTTGGGTAGATGCATTTTATTTTACCCTGGCCACGTACAGCACGGTTGGGTATGGAGATATTTACCCTTTGACACCCGATGCAAAAATTTTTACCATGTCGATGATTTTAATTGGCGTGGCGTCGTTTTTAACGGCATTGAGTGTTTTATTAGGGCCGATTATTCAAAAAAACATCAGAGGGGTTTATAAAATCATGTCAAATTTTAGTCGTTTAAACCATCATGTGCTCCTATGTGGCGACAATGTGATGACTCGAGCGCTGGCTACGCGGTATACTCAAGCGGGTAAAATGTGTTTTTTCTTAGAGGCCGATCCTGTGGTTGCAGCCAATCTAGAAGCGGCGAAATTTAATGTGGTGCGGGTGAATCCGGAAGATACAGAAGCCTTGCTTCAAGTGAATATGGCTAAAGCCATTTGTTTGGTTGTGGCCTATAGCGAGGATGCGCGCAATATTTTAGTGGCGATGAGTGCACAAGCAGCAGGGGCAGGCCAGAAAGACAATTCATGTCAGGTGATCGTCCGCATTGAAGAGCCTCACAATATAGAAAAAGCAAGGCGTGCTGGTGCTTTTGAAGTCGTTTCCCCCTTGATCATGGGCGCAGATTGGATTGCTGCACAAGTGGTTTAAAATTTTTATGAAAAAAGTTTTGCGAAAAGAGGTTGACTTCCCCTTCTTTTTTTAATAGAATTGCCATTCTTTTTAAAAAGTAAACGCTAAAAATCTAGTAATAGTGAGCTTCGGAGAGCTGAATGACAACAGTGAATCAATTGGTGCGCAAAGCGCGTAGCCTGATCAAAACTAAGACAAAAGTTCCTGCTTTGGCAGGCTGTCCTCAACGTCGTGGAGTATGCACGCGTGTTTATACCACGACGCCTAAAAAGCCAAACTCTGCGTTGCGGAAGGTGTGCCGGGTTCGTCTGACCAGTGGTTTTGAGGTGTCAAGCTATATCGGGGGTGAAGGCCACAATTTGCAAGAGCACTCGGTTGTATTAATCCGTGGTGGTCGTGTTAAAGATTTGCCAGGGGTTCGTTACCATACTGTTCGCGGAAGCTTAGATGCAGCAGGGGTGAAAGATCGTAAACAAGCGCGTTCCAAGTACGGAACCAAGCGTCCAAAGTAAGATAAAGGATAGAGATTATGCCAAGAAGAAGAGTGGTTGCAAAGCGTCAAATATTGCCGGACCCAGTGTTCAAAAGTCAGTTGTTAGCCAAGTTCATCAATCAAATCATGCGCAGTGGTAAAAAGTCCATCGCAGAAAAGATTGTCTACGGAGCTTTGTCAGGCGTTAAAGATAAATTGAAGTTTGGTAAGGAAGAAGAATGCTTGCATGCTTTGCAAAAAGCGCTTGATAATGTGCGCCCTTTAGTAGAGGTTAAATCTCGCCGTGTTGGGGGAGCGACCTACCAAGTGCCTGTTGAAGTGCGTGCAGACCGGAGTGACACTTTGGCAATGCGTTGGTTGATTGATGCGGCAAAATCACGCCGTGAAAAATCAATGGCCTTGCGTTTGGCTGCAGAAATCATGGAAGCCCTGGAAAACAGAGGCGCTGCATTTAAAAAGAAAGAAGATGTTCACCGGATGGCTGAAGCAAACAAAGCTTTTGCGCATTTCCGTTGGTAATTTAGAAAAAGGAACTTTATCGTGCCAAGAACAACCCCTATTGAACAATATCGCAATTTTGGTATTGTTGCTCACGTAGATGCAGGTAAAACTACGACAACCGAGCGCGTGCTTTACTATACTGGTTTGACTCATAAAATGGGTGAAGTCCACGATGGTACAGCGACCATGGACTGGATGGCTCAAGAGCAAGAGCGCGGAATTACCATCACCGCAGCGGCGACCACCGTCAAATGGAAAGGGATGGCCAAGCAGTACCCTGTCGAATATCGTTTCAATATTATCGATACCCCGGGTCACGTAGATTTTACCATTGAAGTGGAGCGTTCTTTGCGTGTCTTGGATGGCGCTGTGGTTGTATTTTGTGGTACATCTGGGGTTGAGCCTCAATCTGAAACCGTATGGCGTCAAGCAAACAAATACGGCGTGCCACGAATTGTCTTTGTCAACAAAATGGATCGTGCAGGAGCAAACTTCTTGCGTGTGGTCGAGCAAATTCGTAAACGCTTGGGTTCTAATCCTGTTCCTGTGCAGTTGTCCATCGGTGCGGAAGAAGATTTTGAAGGCGTGATTGATTTGGTCAGCATGAAAGCCATTTACTGGAATGAAGCAGACGAGGGGTTAACCTTTGAATTGCGTGATATTCCAGAAAATATGCGAGCTGAAGCCGATAAATGGCACGCTAACATGATTGAAGCGGCAGCAGAAGCCAGTGAAGAATTAATGGATAAATACATCAGTGGTGAAGCACTGACTGTTGAAGAAATTCGTAAAGGCCTACGGATTCGTTCCTTGGCCAATGAAATTGTGGTTGCTTTCTGCGGTTCAGCCTTTAAAAATAAAGGCGTTCAGGCGATGCTGGATGGCGTTATTGATTACTTGCCTGCACCAACCGAAAGAGCAGCGATCAAAGGAATGCTTGAAAATGGAGAAGAAGCCACTGCACCTGCACGTGATGATGCTCCGTTTGCAGCTTTAGCCTTTAAATTAGCCAATGATCCCTTCGTTGGAAACTTGACGTTTATTCGCGTTTACTCAGGTGTAATGCAGTCTGGTGACTCGGTTTATAATCCTGTCAAGGGTAAAAAAGAGCGGATTGGTCGTTTGGTGCAAATGCACGCGAAAAATCGTGATGAAATCAAAGAGGTTCGTGCTGGAGATATTGCTGCAGCGATTGGGTTGAAAGAAGTGACCACAGGGGATACCTTGTGTCATCCAGATCATATTATCACCCTGGAGCGTATGGAATTTCCTGAACCTGTGATCTCGATTGCAGTAGAACCTAAAACCAAAGCAGACCAAGAAAAAATGGGGATTGCTTTGAGCAAGTTGGCTGCAGAAGATCCTTCTTTCCGAGTTCACACAGATGAAGAATCTGGGCAAACCATTATTGCCGGTATGGGTGAGTTGCACTTAGAAATTATTGTCGACCGCATGAAGCGCGAGTTTGGTGTAGAGGCGAACGTCGGTAATCCTCAAGTTGCTTATCGTGAAACCGTTCGTGGTACGATTGAGCATGAAGGTAAGTTTGTGCGTCAATCGGGTGGTCGTGGACAATATGGACATGTTTGGTTGAAGATCGAACCTAACGAAGCGGGCAAAGGCTATGAGTTTGTCAACGCGATTGTGGGCGGGGTCATTCCCAAAGAATATATCCCTGCTGTTAGTAAGGGGATTGAAGAACAAATGCAAAATGGGGTAGTTGCAGGATATCCTGTGATTGATGTCAAAGTCACCTTGTTTGATGGTTCTTACCATGATGTCGACTCCAGTGAAATGGCGTTCAAGATTGCTGGATCAATGGGCTTTAAAGATGGGGCGCGTCGTGCTGGCGCAGTATTGCTCGAACCCATCATGAAGGTCGAGGTGGTGACTCCTGAAGATTACATGGGAGATGTCATTGGTGATTTGAATCGTCGTCGTGGCGTGATTTTGGGAATGGAAGATAATCCTTCCGGTAAAGTTGTCACGGCAGAAGTGCCCTTGGCTGAGATGTTTGGTTATGCGACGGATGTACGTTCCATGAGCCAAGGTCGAGCCAGTTATTCCATGGAATTCCTGAAGTACAATGAAGTTCCAAGCAATATTTCCAAAGAAATTATTGATAAACGTAACACCTAATAGACGCTGATTAAGGAGAGAAGAAGATGGCAAAAGAGAAGTTTGAGCGGAAGAAGCCGCATGTGAATGTGGGAACGATTGGCCACGTGGATCACGGTAAGACGACGCTGACAGCGGCGATCACGACGGTGATGGCGAAGAAGTTTGGAGGAGCGGCGAAGAAGTACGACGAAATTGACGCAGCGCCGGAAGAAAAAGCGCGTGGGATTACGATTAACACTGCGCACGTTGAGTATGAGAGTGCAAATCGTCACTACGCACACGTAGACTGTCCTGGTCACGCGGATTATGTAAAGAACATGATCACGGGAGCTGCACAGATGGACGGAGCGATCTTGGTTGTATCAGCAGCGGACGGCCCCATGCCCCAAACACGGGAACACATTTTGTTGGCTCGTCAGGTGGGTGTACCTTACATCGTTGTGTTTCTGAACAAAGCAGACATGGTAGATGATGCTGAGTTGATCGAACTGGTTGAAATGGAAGTGCGTGATTTGCTCAATCAATACAATTTTCCTGGCGATGACACTCCAATCATCAAAGGCTCTGCCTTGAAAGCATTGGAAGGAGATACCTCTGAGATTGGTGTTCCAGCGATTGAGAAGCTGGTTGAAACCATGGATGCATACTTTCCAGAACCCGTGCGTGTCATTGATAAACCCTTCCTCCTCCCAATCGAAGATGTATTTTCGATTTCAGGACGTGGAACAGTAGTCACCGGACGTGTAGAACGCGGCATCGTCAAAGTGGGTGATGTAGTTGAGATTGTAGGGATTCGTCCTACGACAGAAACAACCGTCACTGGTGTTGAAATGTTCCGTAAGCTATTGGACGAAGGACGTGCAGGGGACAACGTAGGGGTTTTGTTGCGTGGAACGAAGAGAGAAGACGTTGATCGTGGACAAGTATTGTGTCACAAAGGTAGCATTAAGCCTCACACGAAGTTTGAAAGTGAAGTATATATTTTGACGAAAGAAGAAGGAGGCCGTCATACGCCATTCTTCAAGGGTTATCGTCCGCAATTTTACTTCCGGACGACGGACGTAACGGGGATGGTTGAATTGCCAGCTGGAGTTGAGATGGTGATGCCAGGAGACAACATCAAGATGGT
>JAJZUD010000049.1 GCA_021848625.1 Pseudomonadota bacterium | reverse complement strand
GGCGTGTCAACACTTTTGGCGGCGCTATTTTGTGTTACAGCCGAAGTTCAACTCGCTTTGACTCAGTGAAATAACGATGATATTTTGACCGACAAGGACTTTGTATTTGGAATCGGTGGGCATCCTAAATAGGTGTTGATCGCATTGATCGCTGAAATAACCAAGTCATTGATATTATCATCAGCACTGCTATTGATGGAAAAAGTGAGCACTACATTTTCCTTTGGAATCCAAATATAAACTGTGCCAAAGCCGAGTGTTTGCCCACCATAGGCGTAAACCGTTCCCAGATTTTTATCATCGGCAAAATTGGACATCACCTGAACTCCCAAACCATAGCACCCACCAGACGCACTCAAACAATCTTGCTCGATGTTTTTCACTGGAATGACAGGTTGACCTGGTGAAGTTTCCTCAACCATGTATTGAGTACTGGTCAAGCGTGGAGCTGAATCAAATTCATTTTGAAATAGGGCACGCGTTAATCTCGCCAGTCCATCGGTGGTTCCACCCAAAGCGCCCGCGGCATTGCCCCAAGACAGATTGGTACGGCTGACGTCCATATCCGGTAGCAAATAGGGGCCATCGGGGCCATTGTTATAATATCCATGAATCATATTAACCAGAACATTATCAGGCAATGGCGCAGTGCTATAGCAAAGCGCGTTGACATGACCAGGACCAGCCAAACAAGTCGGTGCCACTTGATCACCCAAAACAGGTTTCAAAATCGCAATATCCATAATTTCGCCAAAGGTAAATTCTGAGCCCTTCCATTGATCGTAATAAGCTTGAACGATGAGGCCCGCAATCATGTAATTGGTATTGGAGTAAAAATATTCTGTGCCTGGTTTAAAACAGCCATTGGTGATATCTTTTTCTTGTGCACAACTTGGATGATCTTTGACATTATTTTCATAATTTGACGCAAAATCAATCATTTGATTGAATGTATACTCTACAAAAGGATTAAAAACAATATCCGTATTACTGACATTCTCTGGAATGCCACTGGTCATATTGAGCAATTCTGCAATAGTGACCGTTTTCCAACGTGCAGGCCACTCACCTGATTCAAACTCAGGTTGTAGGACTGATAAATGACCGATAGGCGTATCCAAGCTAAAATAGCCCTGGTCAACTAAGTGCAAAATCAACGTGGTTGTGTATTCTTTGGTAATGCTGCCGTATTGCACCATCATGTTGGTAGTTGCGGGATGAATGCCGAATCCTTTTAATTGATTGCCTGCTACAAAATCTCGCGGATTGTCTTCTCCAGGTAGCAAAACACTTAATTCAACTGCTGATGCCCCTACAGATTGATTATCTGCCAAACCCTGATTTGCTGCTTGCTGCAAAGTTTGATCCAATACCTGACTGGGCGTGACTGCTTCTATGCTCAAGGGTAAGAGAATGCAAATCAACGTCACACAAAACAGTGGGTACAATTTTTTCATCATGGCTTATCCTATCACGGTTTTATAAAATTGAACCTGGTACTCTTAAAGATAGCTGAGTTACCACAACCAAAACTAGACAAGGGAAGCCCTTCAACCGTTTCAGCAGCTTGAAGCGCCAGGCATTGAATATTATCTTGCTGCCCTGCAGGAGCACTGTTCAATTCAGCAGTGATGAGCAAGTATGGCACTCGCAACTTAGGGTTTTGTGGGCTTTGCTGTATCAATATCCAGAAAAACCGGTGACCGAAGGTTTCGCCTTCGTAATCCCAGATGGTACCGAGAGCAGGCAAGTCCGTACCAGCAATAGGCAAATATGCCACCCCTAATCCCAGCGCATAGCCATCTGTGATATTGGAACCAATTTTAACTGGCTGTCCAGGTATGCAATTATTAGATGAGTTTTCACAAACGGGAGTCTCGAGTTCCTGATATTGTTGTGCAGTTAAGCGTAATGTTGAGTTTTGCCCAAAGATATCTTGAATCCATTGTGTAACGTCATGCAGATTGGAAGTGATATCACCTTCGGCACCCGCATAGGACATATCCAGATTGGTCATATCCGCTCCAACTGGAAAAAGGGAGGGATCTCCCATATCATAGCCATGGATGACTCGATTAGGAATATTAAAAAGCTGATACTCTGGATACCAAGGAGATTGTGATAAATCAGCATAAGAATAAGGCAAGTAAAAGGTATTGACCAAATTGTTTGGCGCCAACAACTGATTATGCACCTCATATTCCATCGGCTGCCCGGTCACTTTGCTGACAATCATTCCAGCAAGCGCATAATTGGTGTTAGAGTAGTACCAATTGGTGCCAGGCGAAAAAATGCCATCATCTGGACAATTATTGCTGGGGCAGCTTTGCGCTTGATATTGCCAAGCAAAATTAACCTCCTGCTCAGGCGTAAAATGCGGCCCTGGGTTATAGTTGTTAACAAATTCCTTGACCATGGTTTGGTTGTTATCATAATCCGGAATCCCACTGGTCATATTGAGCAACTCTTTGATGGTCACGTTTTGCCAAGGCGCAGGTAGATTGGCTAAATATTGACTGATAGAATCATTAATGTTTAGCTTGCCTTGTGCCTCAAGTTGTAAAATCAAGATGCTGGTAAATGATTTGGTGATGCTGCCAATTTGCATCAAATTGTTATCATTGGGTGTAGGGGCTTCAGGATCTGTGGAAATTCTTCCCGCGTAATAACTTTGAAAATTGCCAGGGCCTGTGCTGACACCTAAGGATACAGCGGTAATTCCTTCGGAAATAGCATGGCTTGATAAATATTGGTCGGTCAAGTTTTGTAAAGCTTCATTCTGTGAGGCGTTTGCCAACAACGGCAGGGTTAGTGCGCTGACCAGCATAGCCTGTTTGAATAGACGCATATCCGCTCCCTATTTTTTGGCCCTATTATAACATAAAATAAAAAATATAAAAACCACCTATTTTGAGACGTTATTGTGCGGCCTCAAGCAATTCAGGATTACTGATGACTTTCTTTTTTTCTTTCAAAGACAGTTTTTTAATTTGAGCCTCTGCCTGCATTGCCAAAGACTGTGAGCTAAACTGCCATTTTTGAGCAATTTTGACGGGCTTAAAACTGCGGGTATATTTAGCTCCCTTTCCTTCACAGTGATCACGATAGCGTTTTTCTAAGTCATTAGTCCAGCCTGTATAAAACGCACCATTGCTGCACTCGAGGATATAGGCCCAATAGTTTTCGCTTGGTTTGTTTTTCAACTTTTCCTGCTTTCTTTCAAGCATTTTTTGACTGTATTCTTTTTCTGATTCTTGAACGGTGCCAGAAACCGAGCCATCCAGATTATAGCGATCACCCCCCGCAATCACGACCTGCAAATAAATAGTTTGTTTTGTCCAGATCGCCAATGCCAATCTCAATACGGGGGCGGCAAGCTCTGGCATATTTTTTGCAATTTCTTTTGCGGCACCCAGGGCCAATGGCAAAGGTTTATTCTCGTTGAAAGCGACTGGATAAGCCTTTTTCAACTGCTTGAGCGCCTGCTTGGCCTCTTCAAAATTGGAGTGATGCTTTTTCTTGCTGGGTTCAACAGGCTTTTTGAATGACTCTTTTAATGTTTGTAGGTCTTTGAATGAATTAAGCTGCACTGATTCCATACCCCTCTTCGCACACTGCGATCGATCTTTCAGGCATTATCTGACATTTCCAACTGAGCAGCAATTATTGTATAATCAAGCCATCCTTAAAATAATTAAAAGAGAATCCAAACATGAGCCAACCTAAACGAATCTTTGTGATCGGACACATGGGCGCTGGTAAATTTCTGCTCAGCGAAGCATTGGCTAAAAAGTTGGGTTGGGAGCATATTGATGCCAATCCAAGCTTGGAGCGCTACATTGGAAAGAGCTTGCATGACATTCTTGGAAAAGAAGGTGAAGCCGCTTTTCATCGCTGCGAAGCTGAAATCATTTCACAACAACTCAAACAAGCAAATCGTGTGATCGTACTGGAAGAAGCCGTCATTGCCACCGAACAAAACAGAAAGCTTCTTGCTCCCGAATTTGTTGTCTATTTAAAAGTCTCAACGCCAACCCAAATTGAACGCATGAAAGACGGTCGAGTTCCACTTCTGCCTATTCCTGACCTCAAAGTATTTCTGGGTCAACTACACCAAGAGCGCGACCACCTATTCGAGGAAGTTGCAACAATCACTGTAGAGTCGACCTCTGTCGAAGAAGACGTCAAGAAAATCTTAAATGCCATTGAAAAACACTGAACGGTACAATACACAAGGATCTGATGAAGGCGAGCATCAAGCTGGCTCAGGGGATATCGTACTCAAAAATCTGTTGCATATCACCTCAGAAGTGGAGATGGAGCAGGTCGAAACCCATAGGTTTATCGAGCTCACTCAAAAAATGATTTTCTCTTTACGTCAAAATAAATGCTTTCATGAGAAAGACATTCTTGACATGCACCATGAATGGCTAAAAGAGGTGTACAGTTGGGCAGGCCAGTATCGGCAAGTCAATATGAGCAAAGGCGGATTTACTTTTGCAGCAGCCCATTTGGTGCCAAAATTGATGCAAGCCTTTGAGAAAGGAACGCTTGCCAAATATACGCCCTGTATTTTTCAATCTGAAAATGAAGTTTTAGATGCATTGGCAATTGTCCATGTTGAATTTATATTGATTCACCCCTTTCGCGAAGGGAATGGCCGACTAGCGCGATTGATTTCTCAGCTCATGGCGCTACAAGCACAACTGCCTTTGCTTGATTTTTCCGCCATTGCTGGAGAACAAAAAGAACGTTATTTTGCTGCAGTACGGCAAGGCTTGGGACGTAATTACGAACCGATGAAAGCTATTTTTTCTGAGGTGATTGCGGCGTCACGTTAAATCGATACCCGCCCTTTTCTCGAGTTGCATTGACGTTAACGTAAATGCCCTCTACAGCAGAGGAACTTGCAACCATTTTACAAATCCCCTGGGCCACTTTCTGTGGATCCTTTAAATAGGGATTAGCATTCATTACTAAGACGGCACTCATGAAAAACCTTTCAAACTATATGGTTTATGCGCTCATTATAACATATGAACCCAACCAAGGCTATGCAAAAAAAGCAGACTCGGGGCTTCGGTTAGATTCCCAATTTTAAAAAAATCAGGACTTGCGATTAAAATCAGCCTATTGTAAACTGAATCTGGCTCAAAAAGCCAAAACGATCTCGAAAGCGCACGAGAGAAATGGGAGATTATTTCTAGACAAAACTTTTTGGGGGCCTTATTGGGGGCTTTTTTGAAAGTTAAATCTTAAAAATCTTTGTTTTATAAGGCATACAGACCTATAAATGAATCCCTTTCCCTCCGCCATCTTCAGTGTTCGCTGACGCTCAATAAAGTTCATCAGCCCATTTAAAATCAAGCCATACAGACGATTTAACCGTTCAGGAATGTTCACCTTCATCCGCCGGAAGCCAGTTTGAAATGGGGTATAATTCAGGGTATATTTGAATAACCAGCAAGGAGATCCCCCTATGTCACTCAATGACTTAGTGATCCGAAATGCCAAGCCTCAAGACAGGGCGTATACCCCGCAAAAAAAAAGCCAGAATCACTTCTGGCTTTTTTCATTTGACATAAACTACTGAGCAGTAGGAGCAGTCGTTTTGCTAACAGGCGCGCTGGGTGCAGCGGACTTGGTGCTTTTTGCAGGGGCTTTGCTCGTTGCAGGTGCATGGTGATGACCATGACCACTGGTGTGCCCAGAAGCAGCGAAAGCCATAGGTGCTACAGCCAATGCGCTGACTGCCAACAAAGTTGCTAATTTTTTCATTTAATTACTCCCATTGATAGTTAAAAAATCGTGGAATGCTACTTCTTGATAAAAATCCATAACAAACCTGAGCGCATCGTATCAAAATTTCTGAGCCACAGCAAGCGTTTTTTGCACGAATCCGCCATGTCTTTGCATCATGATGACCCCCCGCGATGGACAGGAAGGGCTAATCCTTGATTTTACGGTCGAGATACTGATCCATAAGCAAAGTACATTTATAGCCAACAAATAAAGTTGCAGCCAAAAAAGCGACGATTAACAAGTACCACATAGTTGATTCTCCTAATAAAAGTGATGTGATTTCTCAACATCGGCTACATTGAGGGTCGCCTTATTGCGCCAGAGCACGCGCGCGCCCCAGAATTTATAAATGAAGATGATGACCAGAAACACAAGGGCAATATAAAACATCCCCATCAAAGTATATTGTGCTGAAGTTGCATTCCAAATTGTGAGGCTGGCAGCAGGATCAGCACTGGAGGGCACGACAAAGGGGAAAAGTGTGGCGCCAAATAAAATAATAGTCGCCGCAATGGAAGCGCCACTCAGAAAGAATGAGAAGCCTCCGCGACCTGTTTGCTGTAAGGAGACAGAAAGAATGGCAAAAACATACACAAAAATAGCCGCAAGCCCTTTGTAAGGGGTCAGAAGAATACTTTGCCACCATAGTCCAGGGCCGACTAAGACTACATTATGGAGTGGATCTAGAGTGGGGTGCACGGGCATGGCCACTAGAAGATAGCCTTGAATATGGCCGAGCATGAGGCCTGCTAAAGCCATCACCATCAGAAACATCACAGTAAATTTGCGTTGTAGTGCCTGAAAGTAAAGTTTGAGATCCCCCTCTGTACGCCGGTTGAGGTAAGCGGTACCATGCATCAAACACATAAAGATTGCAGCTAAGCCGACCACAACCGGAAAAGGATGAAACAAGCCAAAGAAATGCCCTAGGTAAAAAGAGCGTAAGGTCACAGGATCATAGGCTAAGGGCAAGCCCAAAAATAAATTACCAATAATGACGCCAAAGCTAAAAATAGGAAGCAATGCGCTCACAAACAAGCCCCAGTCCCAAGCTTTGCGCCAAGTGACGGAGGGGAGTTTGCTACGATAGTCAAATCCGGGGGGGCGCAGAAAAAATGCCCAAAGAATGGTAAACATTAAAAAATATAGGCCCGAGAAAACGGCACCATAAACAGCGGGCCAAATGACAAATAAAGCCCCTCCCGCAAAAACCAGCCAAGTTTGATTGCCATCCCAAGTAGGAGCAACAGTGTTGAGAATAAGTCGACGCTCAGTATCATTGGCTTGAAAATGGTCATGGCGATGCATAAAAGGCATCAGCATTGTAACCCCAAAATCAATGCCCGCAGTGGTTGCATAGATAATGAGGACCGCACCGACTAAAACCCACCAAATAAACTGTAGAACTGGATAATCAAAAATCATGATCTACTCTCCATGCGCTTGTTCGCGTTTTTCAAAATGATATCGACCCGTTCCCAAAACACTGGGGCCGCGGCGACCAAATTTAAACATCAGGAAAATTTCGACAATAAACAGGATGGTATAAAATGCTCCAAAGGCGATGAGACTCCACACAACGTTGGAGGCGGGTACCGAGGACGAGCCCATAAAAGTAGGCAAAATATCACGGACTATCCAGGGTTGGCGGCCTACCTCAGTGAGCGTCCATCCCGCTTCAGCAGCAATATAGGGCAAGGGAATGGCTAAAATACCACCCAGCAGAAAAATTTTAGGAACAGAGCGGTTGCGATGCGTTGAATAATACAAGCCCGCCAATAAAAGCATAAAACAAGCAAACCAGCAGGCCAGCATAATGCGGAAACTCCAAAAAGTCGTAAATACATTGGGGATGGTATCGGTTGCTGCCATTTGAATTTGGGTCGGAGTAGCACTGGCCGGAGTGTCGGTATAAGGCAGCAAGAGCATGCCATAACCAATTACATTGTTGTACTGATTAAATGTAGCTAAATCTTGCGGTGTTGCCGTGCCAGAGCGCAGTTTGACGAGTGCAGCATAGGCAAGCGCCCCTTCTTGCACTTTTACTTCATTGGCTAAAATTAAAGGCTTGGCGCCTTCCACCACGCCATTTAGGCTATGCGTGGCGATCAGGCTCAGCGCATAGGGGATTTGCATAATCACGCCGTAATTTTTTTGCTCAGCTTGATCAGGGAATGCAATCGGGTACCACGCAGCGGGCGGCGCTTGAGTTACCCATTGACCTTCGACTGCAGCCATTTTTTCAGGCTCATCCTGGGCGATGGCGATTCCATTAGCATCACCGAGAAAGAAAATAAAGATGCACGAGGCCACGCCAAAACCAGCAGCAAGAGCATAGGAGCGTAACGCAAATTCAACATCTTGTTTTTTCAGTAAATAATAGGAGCTGAGGCCAAAAACAAAAATGGCGGAGACAACCTGTCCTGCAAAGAGAACATGGCCAAAGCGAATTTGTGCCAATTGCTGCGTGTAGACCAAAATAAAGCTGGTCATATGCATGGTCATAGTTTGATAGTCCAAGTAGGCCCCTACTGGGTGTTGCATCCAGCTATTGGCCACCAGAATATTGACGATAGACAAATTAGTGCCTAGGGCCATGAAAAATGTGATCAGTAAGTGCGCGCGAGAACTGACCTTGTCCCAAGTAAAGAAAAAGAGCCCAAATAACGTGGCCTCAGTCATAAAAGCCGTTACGCCTTCGATGGCGAGAGCGGCACCAAAAGTGTCCCCTATGAAGCGGGAAAAATAGGCCCAATTTTGGCCAAATTCAAATTCTAGAGTAATGCCTGTAACCACCCCCATTGCAAAGTTGATAGCAAAAAGTTTGCCCCAAAATTTAACCATGTCGCGATAAACTGCTTTACCAGTTTTAACATAGGCCGCTTCCATCACAAATAAAATCCAGGATAATCCTAAGGTTAATGGGACAAACAAAAAGTGGTACAGTGCAGTTAACGCAAATTGGCTTCGTGCAAGATCAACCGATAATAGAGTAGGAAACATGCTGCTATCCCCGAGATGAATTAAGGTATTTTAAATACTCATACTCTAGCACTGATTGACTGTAATCTCAACTGAAAAGAGTGCTAATACCAATCCAATGTTTAAACCAAACTAACCGCCTTTCAAACATCTCCGCTGCGCTACGAAACTCAGGCTTATTAGTCTGCTTCAAACATTGGATTGATATAAGGTGCGAACGCACTTTCTTGATAATCATGACTAAGCAGAGTATGGTATGGAAATCAGGCTGAATATCAAAAGAGGTGGCAAGTGAAAAAAAATTGGATGATGATAGGTGTGCTATGTTTGCCTTTATGGGGGAATGCGGATCAAATTGCCACCTCCGCGGCAATGAGCACTTTACAAAGTCAATTGGACGGGTTGAACCAGCAAATTAGCTCTGCGCAACAAACTTTAAATAGCGTGAATCAAAGTTTGCAAAATATGCAGAAACAATCCAGTCTATTGCGGCAGCAAATTGCCCAATATGCCAACACCAATGCGAAGCAATTTAAATGGGTCGATGTGAGCGAGGGGACAGTACCAAGCCAGGTTTTTGTGGCTGCGCGCAATCAAGGTCAGCCCGTCTATGTGTGTCAAGCGACTTACGCAGCTTCTGGATATGGCGGAGCTACGACTTATGTCATCCCAGGAGTAGTGACGGCAAAAGGTTGTGTAGTGACCTACGGAGGTCAGGCCTATTTGGAGCCAGATTATGCTATTTTAACCAGCACTGTGCCAGGATATTGGATCAACGGGGACCAGGTCAAAAACACATCGCCCAGTCAGCCGGTTTGTCCCATGGTGAGTTTTGCAGATGCGGGTGCGAGCAATGCACTGGTCGTGCCAAACCCTCGCGGGCCCAGCAATCAGCCCAAGCCGCTTTACAATGCGCTTGCGATCATTGGGGGGGCGGATAATAATGGCAATACTTATATTTGTCGGGTTGACATCAATGGGCAGTATTTTGTCGGCAAAGCAACCGGCAACACCTGTTTTGTTGCTGCGGGTGCGTATGAAGCCAATTGGCCGATTTATCAGGTTTTGTTAACACGACAGCCTTAACTTGCTGCTGTAGGGGCATGTTCGTGAGTAGGAGCGTGGCGTTTTTCTGCAAACCCTGATGAGGCGGGCAAGCCCACACTGCCTTTGGGGCCGTCTGCAGGGCTGCTGGCTTGATATTGTGCACATACTTGTTGTAATGCCGAGACTTTCGCCTCAGTTTTTTCAAGCCAGGTTTGTTGCGTGGCAATCCGATCTTCAGTCAGTTGGGCCATATGGACATGTTGTTCTTGTCTCAGCTGTCCAAGGCTCACTGCACCTTCCAGAGTGAAGCATTCGAAGGCGGTAGCAGAGTCCCAATCTTTTCTAGAACTTTCGGGATGTTTGCGATGAAAGGCAGCCAGTGCCTCTTGCGCCTGGGCTAATTCTTCCGCAATCTGGAGACCGTTTGCTTCAAGCTGAGTACGGCTAGTTTTAATGTCTGCCTGCACATGCGCAATATCCTGCTCTAAGCCTTCGATGACGCGCTTCACATGCGTGAGTGCTCTATCTTCTTGCGGCTCTGCGCCAAACTGCACCCTATACACTTCCATTTTTTGGAGCAAGCTTGCAGGATCCAATTCATTATCCAGTGAGAATTTTAGCGCCTCTTGAAGGTCTTGATCTGCGGACTTCCGTGTCGCTTCTGTTATGCTTTGATGAGTTTTTTTCATGAATTTTCTATTAGTATTTTTTGATCATTATACCTGAAAAATAATGGATCTCCAAGGGGCTTGCATGAAAAAGTTGTGTACATGAGGGTTTCATAGCCCCGGCAGTTAAGATTTGCGAGCGCGTGGATGAGCGGCTTCATATACCTTGAGCAAATGCTGAAAATCTAAATGCGTGTAAATTTGGGTGGTTTGGATATCGCTATGCCCCAGTAAATCCTGCACTGCACGCAGATTCCCGCTTGATTCTAGCAAATGGGTGGCAAAGCTATGCCTCAGCATGTGGGGATGGAGGTCAATGCCGTGTTCATGTCCCCATTTTTTAAAGCGATATTGAATGGCGCGCGGCGTTAAGGGCGTGCCTTTTTTGTTTAAGAAGACTTGATCAGTAGGCGTTTTTAGCAAGGCTTCTCGCTCAATGAGCCAGGCGTGCAGTGCTTGTTTGGCTTGTGAGCCAAAGGGGACAATGCGGGTTTTTTGCCCTTTTCCCTGTACCCGTAATTGTTGATCTCCCCACGAGATATCTTGTAATTTGAGTTCGCAGAGTTCGGATAAACGCAAGCCTGATGCATAGGTGAGTTCGAGCATAGCCAAGTCGCACACTGAGAAGGTGCTTCCCTCAGTACGTAATAGTGCGGCCACGGCATCGACCTGAAGAGTGGGGGGGAGCTTTTTAGGTGCTTTGGGCGCGCGCACAGACACTGTGGGATCATGGGGCAGCGTTTGATTTTTCCGCTGAAAACGATAGAAGCTACGCGCTGCTGAGAGCATTCTCTGGAGGCTTCGGGTGGAGAGACCCTGTCCGTGTAGTTGCGCTAACCAAGCTTTCAGGTGATGGGGTTCCAACGTCGCCCAATTGCAGTTTTGTCTTTTGGCATATTGTTCTAACGAATATAAATCGCGCTGATAATTTTTGAGTGTATGCGGCGAATAATGGCGCTCTCTAAACAAATAGTCCAGAAATCCCTGCATTAATAATCCCGGTTGATCACAAAGTTCAAAATCATGTTTAAAAGTTCAGTTGATCCTTGTAAAGTCTGTAAACAAGCTTGCGCTGCAATTGTTTCTTTTTGGAGGAGTGCTTCTGTCTGCGATCGGCCTAAAATTCTGACAAAAGAAGCTTTATGCGCAATTTCATCTTTCCCAGCAGTTTTACCTAGTTTTTCAGTCGAAGCTGAGCCATCTAAAAGATCATCTTGAATTTGAAAGAGCAGGCCCAGGTGCTGCGAAAATTGTGTGAGATTTGCTTTTGTTGTTGCATCTGGTTCAGCATAAAGTAGGGGTAGGCTCACACAAGCTTCAATCAATGCGCCGGTTTTCAGTTGGTGGAGAAGGCGTAATTGTTCAAAATTGAGAGATTTTCCTTCGGCTTCAATGTCTAGATATTGACCGCCTGCCATGCCGTTTGCACCCATAGAATGAGCAAGGACATTGAGCATTTTAATGCGTTTTAAGCTATTGAAGTGAGGGGTCATGGCACCGCTCAACACCTCAAAAGCATTGGTTAAAAGTGCATCTCCACATAAAATAGCAGTAGACTCCCCAAAGGCTACATGACAGGTTGGTTGGCCACGGCGCAGTACATCATCATCCATGGCGGGAAGATCATCATGAACAAGCGAAAAAGCATGTATCATTTCAATCGCCGCAGCGTAAATATCTAACTCTGCATCTGGGACTTGTAAATAGAGGCCTGTTGCAAAGGTGAGCATTGCACGAATGCGTTTTCCACCTTCCAGTGAAGCATAACGCATAGCTTCAAAAAAGCGCGCTAACTCAGGATGGCGACTTTGCAATACTTTGGTTAAAAAAGCAGTCACGCGCGTTGCGGACATGTGCTGCCAGAGTTGAATTTCAGTCATGATGTTGTGCATTAAGAAGCGTCACTTTTTGCTCTGCTTCGTTAAGAATTTTTTGGCAATTTTTGATTAGGCTAATACCGTTTTCATATAAACTGATCGCTTCCTCCAAGGGGAGAGATTGGCGTTCAAGATCGCTGACAATTTTTTCAAGTTGCTGCATATGATCTTCAAAAGAAATTTTTTTTTGGACTCTACTCATCATTTTCCTTTTGCGATTTGGAATTTTATCTTAACAGGCCATCAGTGCCTTGTAAATCAAGTTTGCCAGTGCACTCAAAAGGCGGCAGAGTTAACAAAGCACAACCCAGAAGCAGAATCGGGAATACCCATAACGCATGTAAGCCATAATGAGGCCAAATCCAGCCAATTAAAGGCTGAAAAATAATCGCACCTGCAATCACTAGGGTATTACAAAGCCCAATGGCAATGCCGCGGAAAGGGGGTGAGATGCTTTTTTGCGCAGAATAAAAGCTAAGTACGGTGCCTCCTCCGAAGGTGCCCATCAGAAAAAGGCAGAGACTGAGTATAATAGGGCTATTGCCTTGCCCCATCATCGTCAGCGTGAGGCCAAATAAGATAAAAGCGCTCAGTTGCAACAATAAGCGATTTGAAATGAGTCTGTCATTTAACAAACCTAAAATCGGACAGCCTAAGCCAAAACCAAGAGGAATAAGCGCAATATAATGTGAAGCAGAAACGTAATCTAAGTGGTAGCGCGCCTGTAAATATTGATTGCCCCAGAGCGAGGCAAACACGCTGATCACACTGAAAAATCCGCATGCAATCAGGCCTGTGCGCCACACGTTTTTAACTTTGATTACGGTTTGAGCATGTAGTTTAAACAAGGGCCAAATACGAAGTTGTTTGGTTTTGTATTCTGGCGGATTTTCAAGAAAGCTCCAAATCAAGAGTGCGAAGACTAAGCCAACACCAGCAAGTGTAAAGAGGGTTGGTCTCCACCCATACTCCAAGATAAAATGAGGCGCAACGGCTTGTCCAAGTGCGGTAAGCGCCATACTGAGCATTTCCCCCAGGCCCACAAACAGGGTAAATTGGCTAGATGAAAACCAGGTAGCCGTTGCATAAACCATGCCAACAAATGCAAAGCCTGCGCCTGCACCCATCATCAAGCGACCCAATAGCCCAAGCGTCAGGGAGGGGGCCCCTGCAAAGAGCAAAATACCAAGCACAAAAACAGCGACAGCCAGGCGAATCACTTTTTTCATCCCGCAAGCATCAAATAAAAACCCGGCAGGCACCTGTACGGCAATATAGCCATAAAAAAAACTAGAGGACAAAAAACCGGTTAGGCTCTCAGAGAGATGGAAGCTCTCTTGCCAACCTGAAGCCATCAAATTGCCAGAAAGCTGCATAAAAAACTGAAAAAAGCAAAAGAAGGCCATGAGCATCCACATCATGACCCCCCGTTTGCTTGGCATTTTAGAGGCGCTCAACGATTTTTTGCATGTACTCTTGGGTGGTTAGCCATTTTTGATCTTTGCCAATCAATAGGGCTAAATCTTTAGTCATGAAGCCCGCTTCAACAGCGCCCACTGTTGCTTTTTCCAGGCGCTCAGCGAAAGCGACCACTTCAGGTGTCTGATCAAATTGCCCGCGATAGCGCAAAGCGCAAGTCCACGCAAAAATCGACGCAATGGGATTGGTTGAAGTGGCTTTTCCTTTTTGATATTCCCGATAATGCCGAGTGACGGTGCCATGTGCAGCCTCTGTTTCAACAGTTTTGCCATCGGGTGTAATGAGGACAGAGGTCATCAAGCCTAAAGAACCAAAGCCTTGGGCAACGACGTCTGACTGCACATCGCCATCATAATTTTTACAAGCCCAAACAAAGCCGCCTTCGGATTTAATGGCAAAGGCAACCAGGTCATCAATGAGGCGATGCTCGTAACTGATACCTGCAGCTTCAAATTGAGCTTGAAATTCAGTTTCATAAATTGCCTGA
>JAJZUD010000048.1 GCA_021848625.1 Pseudomonadota bacterium | reverse complement strand
TGTACGGTTTTTATGGGGGAGCGTTGCAGTAATGTGGCGTTCCCACCTACCTGCTAGACTCGAAGTTCTGTTTTAAGTATTAATTTTTAAAAAAGGAGAGGTCTAAAAGTCATGGCGATTGAATTTGCCCAATGCGTAGTGTACTCCCGTTCTCGTGGTAAGAGTGCGGTGCAGGCGGCTGCCTATCGTTCAGCATCTATCCTCTTTGATGAGCGGATAGGTCAGCGCTATGACTTTACCCAAAAAGAGCATGTCGCGCATTCGGAGATTCTTCTACCCGCTGGCGCGGATGAAACTTTTTCCAATCGCGAGTTTTTGTGGAATGAAGTTGAACGGGCAGAGATTCGCTGCGATGCTCAGGTTGCGAAAGATTACATCCTGGCACTTCCCAATGAATTGACCCTTGAACAAAACATCGTATTGGCACGTCAATTTGCGCATGATCACTTCGTCAGTAAGGGTATCCCTGTTGATCTCAATATCCACGTTGAAAAAGGAAATGTTCATGCACACCTACTGACGCCGACCCGTCGTTTAGTCGGCAAGCAATTCTCGCTCAAAGCGCGAGATTTGAATCCTGGATTCTATCGGGGGATCGTATCTGAAAAAGATTATTGGGGTAAAACTTGGCGACGCGCTCAGGACACATTTTTTAAATCAAACAATATCAATCTTGAGGTTGACCCTAACCACCTGATCGCAACCCGTCACCGTGGCCGCAAAAAAGGGGATGTCAGAGCAGAATATCTTGACGGTATTAATCAAATTCATCACGAGATGGAACGCGAAATCGCACTCCAAGACCCTGAGTCGCTTTTGAATATCTTGAGTGAGAAGCATGCTGTGTTTAGTGAACGTGAATTAGCCTGCGTGATTCATAAAGCGACTGACACCTCCGCAGAGTACGAAGCAGCGATGTGCAGGGTCAAAGCCCATGCTGATTTAATCACCCTTGGCCCTGGTGATGATGGACGGGTCAGATACACCTCTCGCCAATCAGTCAATGTGGAATGGAACATGCAGGCTGAGGCCAGCAGCTTAGCGGCACACTCTGATCATGCAGTCGCCGCCTGGAGGCTTGACGAACAATTCAAAAAATACGGACTGAATCAAGGTCAGCAGGACGCACTTCGCCATATGCTGACGGGTGAGGATATTGCCCTGGTCGTAGGTAAAGCGGGAACAGGTAAATCCTACATGATGAATGCGGCTCGCGAAGTCTGGGAGGCAGAAAGCTATCGCGTATTAGGGATCAGCGTCGCAGGGGTTGCGGCTGAGGGCTTGGAATCTGGTTCAAAAATTAAAAGCAGCACGATTGCGGCATTCAAACTCAGGATTGAAAAAGGCTATCTCAAATTGGGCGACAAGGATGTCATTGTTCTGGATGAAGCAGGAATGGTTGATAATCGTGATCTCGCAAAAATTGTCAGCGTCACCAAAACCGCAGGTGCCAAGCTGGTTTTGGTTGGAGACCCCAGCCAATTGCAATCGATTGGGCCAGGTGCGCCTTTCCGTGCCTTACTCGATAAGATCGGCTTTGTTGCTCTGACTGAGATTCAGCGGCAACGTCTGGCCGAAGATAAAATAGCCACAACTTTGCTATCTTCTGGTAAAACTGCGGGTGGTATTGATATTTATGCCAATAAGGGGCAAATCTTCCTATCTGAAACTGAGCAAGACAGCTTGAATCTATTGCTATCCAAATGGACGCAGCATATAACCAGCGGCGGCTTGATGAGTGAAACAATCATCCTGGCCCACCGCAACGATGATGTGAAAATGATTAATCAGAAAATCAGAGAAAGCCTGATCAATCAGGCTTATTTGACGGGTGAGCATCACCAAGTTAAAACCAGCAACGGCAATCTTGACCTGATGATCGGCGATCGCATCCTATTTTTGGAAAACAACAGTCAGCTCAATGTGAAGAACGGCCACTTTGCAACTGTCACGGAAATTAGTGGCTCAACAATTAGCGCTGAAATCGGCAGCGGCAAAAGCGCCAGAATTGTGAGCTTTAATACAGCCCAATATCAAAACTTCACTTATGGCTATGCGGCAACCGTTCACAAAACTCAGGGTGTCACGGTTGATAATACCTTTGTCTTTGCGGGCGGCAAATATTGGAGCCGCAATTTGACTTATGTTGCGCTATCCCGTCACCGTGATAATGCCTATCTGTTTGCTGATAAAGAAACGCACACCGATTTTGATACGCTGAAAAAGAACATGGGACGTCTGTCGATCAAAGATGCGGTGATCGACTTCCCGTTAAACTATGCAATCCGTCGAGGCTTGGACGCTGAAAAGGTTTTAGATCAATGCCTGATGAAGCTGAATCAAGTCAAGGATAAAATCAAAGACAAATGGCTGTTTGTCAGCAATGTCGAAGCCTTTAACGAAAAACTAGAACAAACCCAGCAAGAGGCTGCCAAACAACAGCGCCGCCAGGATGCGGTGAAAGTGGCCGAATATGTTGATCTTAATCGTGCCATAGGCCGCGCATTTGCTGATATGAAGCAAAGTCTTTCAGCAGGTAAAGAGATCAGCGAGCATGAATCCTACCCTGCGGCTTATCACTCCATGACCGATAGAAACAGGCTTGCGCATGAAATTTACTGCAATGCGCCCAAATATGAGCTGGCGATGGAATTAAATGGCGTCGATATCGCTGACCTGCAAAAGCACAGCAAAAGTCATGAGGCGCGTGAACGAGTCATTCACTATGAAATTGCTGGCGGCAGATTGGCCGCAGGTAAAGCCGCTCAGCCGATTGTATCTGACGGCAGAGCACATGGCCTGTATGTCTGCGAGCGTGGTTTAGATTGGAGTGAGATCAATGGCCTTGCCAAAGAATATACGCAGCGTGAGGCGAATCATAAACACACCCCTGCCGAAAGACAGGCATATCAAGACTTGATTCGCTACAGGGCTGCGAATCAGCAATCAGCTCATGCCTGGGAGCGTGTTTATACGGAACAGGGTTTACAAAAGGTCGAACAAAAGCAACCATATAAAATCTATCAAGCCAATAATGAGAAGAAGATCAATATTGCCAAGGCGTTCAGTCAGCAACGCGACGAATTGGCCTTCAAAATTCAGGAAAATATTATTGCTTATGAGCCATTTTGTGACGAACTCAAGATCAACCGTCAACGCTTGGAAAAATCGGTATTACACTATCGAGCAGTCCAGGCCAAGCAACCAAAAGAAATGCAGCTATTCCAAACAGAGGGAGAGATTGTTCGTCTGTCTCCTCCAATTCTTGATCAAATCAATCAATACATGATTGCACGAATAAACTACATCACCCTGTTTGGAGAAGAAAAGAAAGCAGCGGAGCAATTGCGCGTATCTCTCGCAAAAGACCTTGTCAAAATAGAGCCATTATGGGCAGAGGTCAAGAAAAATTCGATTGAAGAGAGAGCGCCCATAGATACGCCAGAGGAAAATGAACAGCGTCAGAACAATACTCTGACCGCTCAGAATTTAAGAAATATCTACACGAATATGGTCAAAGAGATTCATCACCAGGAATGGCTTGCCAAAGAGCCAGAGCGCGAAGCAGAAAAACAAGCGCAGGAAGCTTTGGAGCGCAGTCAGCCTGTGCAGTACAAATTGGAAGGCAATCACTTCATCTTCCCGAAATTCTTTCATGAAAAATTAATGCAGTATGTGGAGACTCAAGAAGCGCTGTCAAAAAGTATTCGCAATTTGCCTCATGATACCTATGAAAAAGAACGTTTATTTGATATTGCTTCTGCCAATAGACTCTCTATTTCAGAAGAACTGATGAAAGAGGCGCATCTGTGGGGTCATGTTAAAGAGCTAAGCAAGCATCTCTATCCGTCACCTCCTTACAAGATAGTCGAGGCCCAAATTCGAGAAAATCGTATCGAGCCATTGAGTCTCGAAACGGTTTTTAGGGAGATTAAAGAGGAAGTCAGCGAAAGTAAGGTCATGACAAAAGCGCGTGAAAAATACCTTCCTGAAACAAAAAATGAAACCGTTGCTCCTGAGCAAGCTGCTTCATTTAGCGTCCAGGATGAGCGATTTATCTTATCCCCCTCTCTGCAAGAAAAAATCGATGCCTATCTGGCAGGAATCAAAGAGGTAAACTTGAGAGAAGATGTTATGCACGCTGTACCCCAAGGGCATTGGTCAAAAGCTTTTGATACTTTTAAATCAGTCAAAGAAAAACAGCTCGTTTTAGCCAAGGAAGTGCTGAAAGAATCGGAATTATGGGAGGCGGCAGAAAAAATCACAAAACGAGTTATCGTGGCGGATCACCTCAAGCCAGAAGTATTGCAGGCTCAAATGAAGAGAGAATCGGGTGTGGATGCCAAAGTGATCCAACAGTTACGTCAAGATGTGGGCGGACATCAATATAGAGAGCACCGTGACATTCATCAAAGTCTGGAGTGGTCACATTCTTTGGGGCGGAGTCACGGCAGGAGCTATTAAAAATCTAGCTCTCATTTTGGTTTTTTGGACAACGTCACGAGTGAGTTTTCTCCCGTGACGTTGTTTGGGCACTGCCTTGTAAGCCAATAAAAACGTCAAAAATTTCTTTAAACACTGTCCTGCCCAATAAGGATATAGGTATTTTTATCGCGCAGAAGCCTATTTTTTTGCATCTTTACAAACTCAAATTGGCACTGATTAGGAAAAATTTAAAAAGTGAATGTACGATAGAGAAGGTCAATCATCCATTTTCTTGCTGATCAATTGGCCCGTAGTTGGATTGAAATAAAGCTTCCATTTTTGACCAGAAGCATCTTTTGCCTTCACTTTGTAAATGCAATCATCATTGAGCTTTACATCACTTTCAAAATATTCTTTCACGGGGGTGTAACCCAGAGTCTTTACTGCTTGTTCAATTTGACTGGTGGGTACAATGGTTCCTTGAATCACACAATCATCACTATCTGCCTTGGCAATATTAAAGCTCAGTAAAAGCGCTGTTGTGGCAAGGCCACACACTAATTTTTTCATGGGAAAACTCCTTTGTTTGACGTTTTACGAGTATAGCATTGATAATAATATTCCTATTTTTATTTTTTCGCCATGGCGATACTCAAACCCGCATAGTCAAGTGTATAATGGGGTCTGGTTATACTTAGTTTGTTTAAACAATGGATGCATACAAAATAACAACGCCTTGGACGAAGATTCATCGATGGATTGAGCGTTATCGCATTACCAGGCATACGTGGCAAGCCTCTTTGTGGATAATTGAGCACATTTGGTTGATTTTGCAAAGGTGTTGGATGTATTTATGCCCTAGGAACCGCTATGTTCGTGCAGTCAATGATTATGTCAAACAATCTGCATTGAAACATGAAAGTACTTTGAGTTTTTTAAAAGCACTCGCCTTGAATCCAGGCGCAACAGGTGCAGTCTTACCCAGTTCAAAGTATTTAGCTGGCACCATGGCCTCTTATGCTCACTTTGCTGAAAATAGCCTGATTGTTGAACTGGGTGCAGGCACGGGTGTTATTACCACTGCAATGATCGAAGCAGGAATCCCTCCCAAGCAAATCATTGCGATTGAATATGCGCCGCAGCTTGCTCATAAATTGAGAGAAAACTTTCCTGAGGTTGAAGTCATCGAAGGAAATGCGGCCTATCTAAAGGATTTTTTAAAGGATAGAGGTCAGGCTATTACCACCATTATTTCCGGCCTACCTTTGCGCTCATTGCCTAAAGACGTGTCTCAAGCCATTTTAGAGCAAATTCCTATGCTGTTGGTTAGAGGTGGCCGATATATTCAATTTACTTACGACATTAGAAACAGCAGTCCTTATTGCCCGCAGCACTGTAAGTTAGAAACATCGGCCATCGTATGGTGGAATATCCCCCCTGCAAAAATAGAAGTGTTTAGAGTTGAATAAAAGAGACGTTATTTCTTACCCAGTCTGATTCTATATTCATGCCAGGTTAGTGCAATCACAATCACATCCAAAATCGTCAGTAAAATAAGATAGGACGCATGGCTATAGGCATAGCAATATAACTGATAGACTACAAAAAGCATAAATATAAAAAGGGCGGAAAGATAGGCGAACAGCTTATTGCGCAATAGCCCAATCACCAACAAGATTTTAATAATGCCATGACTAAAGAGATACAAAAAACCAAACAAAACAGAATGCACAGAAAAGAGTGAAAAGTGATGCTGTAAGTAGTTTGCCATAAGGTCGTGCGGGTCTTCCAGAAGCTCTCCATGGATCATTACCTTAATCCATGCAGATAAGCGATCACTAAAAAGCAAAGCGATGCTACCCAAAATTTCGAGCAGACCATCTATTCCTTTGATCAGAATGCCGAAGATAAAAATACGGTGAATATATTGCTCGCGTTGTTCCGGATTTTTTAACACATTATTTGTCCTTAGCAATGTTTAAATTAAATGTTATTTAGAAAAATGCTACAAAATGCTCTCCTCCTTGACTTTTAGCCCCTATCTAATGTTATTATTATTTTCAGCTCTTCTAGTCGTTGCGAAGTTGAAAATGGATTGCTTAAAATCTGTCGCTATCCATTGTAACAATATCACTAAAAGTTACGGGGCAAGCGAAGCGAAAATTCAAGCACTACGCGGCATTGATCTCGATGTTTATTACGGGGAATTGCTGATCCTAGCAGGCCCTTCAGGTTGTGGAAAAACTTCTTTGATTTCAATTTGTGCAGGACTTCTTGATGCTGATGAAGGGGAGTGCCTGATTCTCGGTCAAAATTTAAAAAAAATGACTAAAAATGAGCAGGCTCACTTTCGTGGTAGTTCAATTGGCTTTGTATTTCAAGCGTTTAATCTAATTCCCTCCTTAAACATTCTTGAAAACGTTGCGCTTCCTTTGCTCATAAACGGCACAGCCCGCTCCGAAGCGCTGGATCGCGCCCTTGCGATGCTTGAGACGGTTGAAATCAAAAATCGTGCCGATGCATTCCCACCTCAATTAAGCGGTGGCCAACAACAGCGTGCGGCTATCGCAAGAGCCCTTATCCATGAGCCTAAAATTATTTTTTGTGATGAACCCACAAGCAATTTAGATCATCAAACCGGCACTCACGTCATGCAGTATCTACAAAATGCAGCTCAAAAACCCAATCGCGCTATTATTGTTGTGACACATGACCCTCGAATTTTTAGCTTTGCGGATCGAATTGCCTATATGGATGATGGAAAAATTGTGAATATTACTGAAAGAGAAGAAGGTGTGCAATGAAAATTAAAATAACCCGTAAATATGGATTACCCCTCCTGGCCGCATTTGGATTCATCATTATGATCATCGTAGTGATTTTGGACAATCAACCTAAAGTCAGCACCCAATCTGTAAATAATGAACCTAAAATACCTTTCAGCAGTTATGTTGCAGGAAATGGCATGGTTGAAGCGGGCACACGAAATATTTTAATCGGCACACCGGTTGCAGGAGTGGTCAAAACCATCGATGTACAACCAGGAGAAAAAGTAAAAGTGGGTCAACCCTTGTTTAATATTGATGACCGTGCCGTAGAGGCCCAATTAATCGTTGCCAAAGCAAGCGTGACTGAGGCCCAAGTCAATTTAGATAAAGCCGAGCACAAACTCACTCTTTTTATGAAACTTCTAGCTCAACATTTTGTGGCCGTTGAAGATGTCAATGACCTGCGCTATGCCGTTCAAGAACAAAAAGCCTTGTTAGGGGCAGCAAACGCTCAGGTTTCAGCTATTGAGTTGCAATTGAGTCAATATACGATTGATGCTCCGATTGACGCTCAAGTCTTACGTATCAATACCAATGTAGGTGAATTCGCTCAAGCAGGCGAGCTTGCTACTCCACTTATGATTTTGGGTGCAGATCAAGCCCTGCAAGTTCGCGTGGATATTGATGAAGACGATGCTTGGCGCATTCGTGCAGGTGCCCCAGCAATTGCATTTTTTAGGAGCAATCCTAATCTTGAGGTGCCTTTAAGTTTTAAGAGAATTGAGCCTTATATCGTACCCAAAACTGCTTTAGCAGGGGGGAGTACAGAGCGAGTGGATACACGCACTTTACAAATGATCTACACGATTCAAGCAAATAACCTCCCTCTTTATGCAGGCCAATTACTGGATGTCTATATTCAAGCTGCCCCTATTCAACCAAACGAAGCAGGAACTTAACGTGATCCTTGTGGCTTTTAAAATGTTGTTAAACGACCGCTCCAAATTCATGGGGCTGATCTTCGGCATCGCCTTTACGTCTTTTCTAGCCAGTTTTGCCGTGTCTTATTTTTGTGGCTTTATGACCGATAGTTTTGCTTTGATTAGCGAAAATAAAGGAGTGGATATCTGGGTAATGGACCCCGCAGTCAGTAGCGTCGAGCAAACCATCAATATGGACGATAGCGCTTTGGGAAGGGTGCGCAGTATTCCTGGCGTTTTACGAGCTATGCCCTTATTACTCGGCTCAGCAGAAGCACGTTTTCCAAATGGTCAATTTCAAACTTTTCAAATTATTGGAGTGGATGATGCGACTTTAGAAGGCGCACCTACTTTAAAAAACGAAGCAAGCAACATTCTGCGAATGCCGGATGCAGCCATTGTGGATGAAGGAGGAACCAGTGATAAACTACTCACCCCCATTGAAAAAGCAGACCAATGGCCTTTTCATCGCCCCCATTTGGATGCACCAACTCGAATGCTCACTAAAGGAGATGAGCTTCAAATTGATGATCACCGTGTGTTGATTGTTGGGCGTTCTTCTACTATCCCACGCTATCCTGCGACGCCACTGCTTTATACCACTTATTCCAATGCCTTACTTTGGCTACCTCCTGAACGTGAAAATACGACCTTTATCCTGGTTACTGTTAATTCAGGCATCAATGCATCTGATTTAGCGGAACAAATTAGTAGAGTAACGGGATTAAGAGCTAGAACCTCAACTGATTTTATTAGAGATACAGTCAAATGGGTTTTGATTAATTCTGAAGATGTAGGCGATATTGCATCCATGCTTCTCATGGCTATCACAGTTGGCTTTGGAGTGACAGGGATCATGCTCTATATGTTTACCACTGAGAACCTCAAGCAATATGCTACCTTAAGCGCCATGGGAGCTACTTCAAAACTTTTGATCAAAATGATTTTTGCTCAAGCTCTTCTGGCCGCTTTCATTGGCACAGGGATCGGGTTGGGGCTGTGTGCAATCATCGGAGAAATGGTCATCGCCTTGAGTTATCCATTCCGCATGATGTGGTTTACACCCTTAGCAGGCAGTTTCATTGTGGTAGTAGTGAGCGTGGTGGCTGCGCTGCTGAGTGCTTGGCCTGTTTTAAAATTAAAACCTGCGATTATATTTTCTCAGCGTTAGGTCAAACCATGATAGCCCTCCAAAAATAGGCTATCTTCTTTCAGCAAGCAAAGCGCCGCCAGTGTTTCTAAGAAAAACTCATGTTTTATGCAGGGATTTTCGGGGATTACAGGCTTGCCGTTTTGCCCGATTTGACCCATCGATGGGGCAGGCTGGGGTTTTGGTCTGCACGAAGCTTTAGATCAGCTGGGTGCGACCTTAGGCCCTCTTTTGGTTGCGCTGATCATCTGGAAGACGCTGGGCAATTTTCATATTGCATTTATTTGGCTGGCGCTGCCTGCATTTGCTGCACTGATGATATTAGCTCTGGCCAATTGTCGTTTTCCTCGACCTCAGGAGTTGCAAATCAAAATTGCTGATTTTCATTCAAAAGGATAGACAAAACCTTTTAAGAGAATCGGGTTTATACACCCAGTAAGTTTCATTCTGATTTTGCAGGGCAAACGTATATGCCGCCGGTATTGTAATTTAAAAGCTTCTGGCGTATATTCAATTCATGGGCTAAAATGAGAAGCTGGAGAAAAGCATGATGAAATTGACATTGCGTAGAATCGCACTTATAACAAGCCTTGCCGTAGGTGGCCTTGGCATGGTTTATCCAACAATGACTTTTGCTTACACAGCCACAGGGCAAGCCAGCAATGTCTCTCCTGCAGATGCAGCCCTTTTGGACAGAGTCTATACAGCCTTTTTCAATACGCCAGGACTAGAACCGGGTGATATTAAAGTGACATCGGATGGGAATGGCAAGATCACTTTAAGTGGCAAAGTCCATAACCAGGCCCAAGTTCCACTAGCTGAAAAAGTCGCCGCGGGTGTCGATGGGGTGACTCAGGTTCAGAATAATCTCACCGTTAGTCTGGGTGCTACAAGCAACTAATAACGATCTGCCTGAGACCAGTCAAAATGAAGATTGTGATCACTCCAGAGCGTTAACTGTTCAGCCTGGAGCGTGGTGGCCTTATGTCTCAAAATATCAGAAATCTCGATCAGCGTAGCCCCATTCTGTGAATAGGGCCACTGCCAAGTACAGAAACGAGAAAACATCCGTATGCCAGTACATGATGAAGGAGTTTTCTGTACTTGGCAGTGGCACCACTTTGATTAAGACTCAGTTTTGACTTGTACCCCCTTCCCAATGGGCGAGGTCTTCCAGAATTTCAATTGCGATTTCTGAGTAAAGGTCGACATCTGTTTTATTGCAAAGTTGCAGCAGCACGTATTGATAGAGGGCTCGCTCCAGTAGACGTTTTTGCTCAGCCTTTTGGTAATTTTCGAATTTGATGGCAAGTGTTTTACTCGGGACAAATGGCATTTCGCTTTGGCGATCTTTTAAAATAGGATTAAGAAAATAGCCAATGAGCCCAAACTCTTTTTGTTTGATGTGGCGACATCCAAAACACTGGTCAAAGACGCCGTTGATGTGGTCGTTAATGCCCTGGTTCAGTAGCTGCGCTTCCTTGACTAAAAAAAGCTTGATAAAGAGCGGGCAGCTGATGCGCATGGTGCTTTGTTGGGTCATCTGGTACCTTTGTGTTGTGTCGACGCAACACCCCGCATGGATGCAGCCATTGCAGCAATTTTCTGGCGATCTTTTTCTTCGTTGGTGATGTGATGACGAATCAATCCATCACAATGGTTGATCAATTCCATTTCGGCCGGATTAACAAAACTGACCAGGAGTCGTGACATCACTTCCTCATCCAAGGTGCGTTTGTCTGCGATGGCCGACGCGGCCAACAAATCTATCATGTTGTGATCAACGGATAGGGTGCATTTTTTGGGCTTGGAAATCCTGACCCTGGCCTGTTTTAGCTCGATCGTACGTACACGGTATTCGATATCGTTGTAAAATGTCGCTGTTAAGCGTCTGGTCATTTCGCTTTGAAGAGAATGACCATTTTCCTTAGCTTCTTTAGATAAAACATCCAAGGTAAAGTCATTAAGCGTAATGGGTAAGTTGACTTGATTTTTAACAGTCATTGCGTACCGATATAAGCGCGCCGTGTATTTTTCCATGTCAGCGATAGACCAACTGCCAATCTCATAATCTTTGACTGCAAATTGTAGGTATTCATCCAGATCATTTAAATCGACAAAGTTTCTCCCTAAAACAAGCTCTTTGCGTTGACCTTGATCACGATATGTAATTGTCACAAATACTCCATCGCTTTCTATTTTGACTGTGTTACTGATTTTTGAAGCTTGCATGTCGCCCTCACTTATTCTTGTTTTTTGTAATTACAGTTTTCCGTATTTAGTTTTAGCATGATACCGCTAAAATTGTTTTCAAGTCAAGGAATAAGTGGAAAAAATCAGAATTAAGATATTTGTAAAATCAATTACTTAAATATTTATTACATTTTATTTATTTAATTATTACATGATTTAACGTGAATTAGAAAACTTCGCCATCAATTTTGACATAACCATTTTTTTCAAAGTCTGCAATAAGTTTGGTAATTAAAGCAGAATCATTAGATGTTTTGTAAATTGCTAAAGTTTCCCAATCATGTGAGCGCGTTGTTGCTCCAATCAGCGGGATACTCAGGAAGCACGAGACAAGTGGTTCAAGATTCTTTTTGATTCGGGCTGTATTTTTGACTCGACCGATTGTCAAAGGCAGATCTTGTTTGGCACATAGTTCAGCCGCCAGCTCACGCAAGATAAAGCCCAGGCCTGTTAATGGTTTTAATGAATAGGTTAAGCCAACGCCACCAATTTTAACCTTCTGATTATTAACCGTGACATAATCCTGGAAAATGGCGATGTGCCCTACCAGCTTCTCTTTTAACGTACACAGGATTCTTTTCAGCGGAATGCAATAGCCATAAGGCTTGTTGGCAAAGGACTGAGTGCGAAAACCGTAGGCCAGATTCAAACCACTTTGTATTTCATTCAACTGATCTTTGGTTAAGTCTGTCTCATCATACGTCTCGAATACGTATAACTGATTTTTGATTAATACAGACTTGCTATGTTCTACCATTTCTATTCACTATTCCTTTTTCAATTTCTTCCAAAGATAAGCCTTTGATTGGCGGCATCAAAAACGTTGCGACAAAGTAAATACTGCTTGTCACGGCAAACAGCAGGAATATTCCGCTAAAGCCGATTTTATCTTGCAGCGGCAAAAATAATGCAGAGAGCGAAGCCCCTGCAATTGAAGTCAATAATAGTGCTAGCGCTAGGCCTGAGCTCCTAATTTTGGAAGGCAAAAGTTCAGCCATGAGCGTCCAAATCAATGCACCCGGAGCAATGGCAAAAAAGACGATGTATCCCAACAAAAACGCAGTGACTAAAACCGCTCTCAACATATCTTGAGCCACAAAGAAATGTATAAGACTACAGCCCAACAAGCATGCGATAACGCCGACCAATCCAAACTGCAACAGTCGCTTCCGCTCAAATCGATCGACAATACAAATGGCAACAATCGTCATCACAAAGTTAATGGCAGTGATTAAAATACTGCCCAATAAAGCAGATTCATTTTTCCCAAAACCAGACAGATAAAGGATTGTCGAATCATACTGTAAAATAGCATTGATTCCAGTGAACTGGTTTAAGATCCCCAATGAAATGGCCAGCCCCAACGGGAATAAATAAACCATGTGAAACAGCGCTTTGAAAGGATGGGTATCTTTTTTTGTAGCCATGCTTTTGACAATTGCTGCCAACTCTTTCTGGGCTGAATCCTCTGATCCAAGCCGGGTTAAAACATGCAACGCCTCGTCATTCTTATGCTTGGCAGCCAGCCATCTCGGCGATTCCGGCACAAATAACGAGATGATCAAGACAAATGCAACCGGTACCAATTCAAAAAGAAAAATAGGCCGCCAGGCAAAAGACCGCACATAACACCAGGAGATAATCGTTGAGATTAAAATTCCAAAGGTCAAAAAAAGCTGGAAAGCCACTGTGCCGCGCCCACGCAGTGATGCGGGTAGCGTTTCAGTCAAATAAAGCGGTACGGTCATTGTCAGCATTCCAGAGGCTACACCTACCAACAAACGCCCAATGATTAACTGCCAAATGCCATGCGCTAAGACCATCGCCACAACACTAACCACTGCCGTGAACGCCGATAAAACCAGCGTCTTCTTGCGCCCGATCCAATCAGCCAAATGTCCCATAAAAAACATGACGAGCACAATGCCCCATAAAAAGGATGAAACAAATAGCGAAGCCTCTGCATGAGTCAAAGTCATTTCTTTATCGACAAAAAATAAAACCCCTGACATGGCGCCAATATTATAGCCGTACAATGTTCCAGAAATCGAAATTGCAAGAATGAGGATGACAAGCGATGGACTACGCAAAGGGGAGGGCTCTGCCTTCATTGATTTCACCTTGATGGTTGTTTGAAACCAGCTGCTTTAATTTTGCCAGGCCGTGCTCAAGAAGGATGGCGCTTTGCTGACCCTCTATTTTAACCAGGCGCTTTTTGTCAAAAAACTCTTCGTAAAGGTAGGCAAGCTCACCCGTAATCACGATGGGAAGCTGGCTATTGGTTTTTTTATCAATAAATCGAACCTCATCGTATAGCAGCTCAAAGCTTTTGCGAATGATCTCTTTAGCCTTGTCTTGATGGGCCACAAACTCTTTCACAACGGAACTCGCTTTTAAATAAGCCTCTTGCGGCGATTCATTTGCGACCCTGGATAGAAAATTGATGTCGTTATTATATTGACCCAAAATTCTGTCAGACACTAATGTATTCTGCTCTTCACCCTGAATGACATTCAGAACATGCTTAATCGCCTCACAGCCAATCCAATAATTGCCTGCCGTATCTGAAATGGGGAAGCCATAGCCTTGCAATGCATGAATGGTTTTGCCGCCATCGAGACTGTAAGTGATGATGTCACCTGTGTTGATTGTGACACAAATACCATTCTGTTCACCAAAAAATGCATCATGATTGGTGACCGCATCACTTTCTAAGTAAAAGTGAGAAAATAGCTTAGCACCTTTGTTCTGAACTTTTTCACGACTAGGCTTACGGCCGAACTGCTGCACTGACGCAAACACAGCCACGTCTTTCAAAGCAACAGGCTTATTGAGATCAGATCGGA
>JAJZUD010000111.1 GCA_021848625.1 Pseudomonadota bacterium | reverse complement strand
GTCTGCTCTATGAAATCTATGGATAAGTGCAGATATTAAAATTTAGTCATGTGTGACATTTTAACTTTGGTAAAAGTGTGACATTTCTACTTTGGGTTGACACTTAAACCATTTTTTATTTCAGAAAAGATTTCAATTTCTTAAACGCAGCGGTTTCGATTTGACGCACTCGTTCTGCTGAAATTTGATACTGTGCTGCCAATTCATGTAAGGTGGCCTTGGGCTCGTTAAGCCAGCGGGCTTCTATGATTTCACGACTACGGGGATCGAGATGCTCCAATGCCTCCAGCAGGTGATCTGCTTGATGGAGCGGGTTTTGATGGGTTAAAAGCGCGTAGTCCGGGTTTTGGGTCTCTGGAGCAGCCAAATACAGGGCAGGCGCAATGGGGGATTCATCCGCCGTATCTTCCTCAATCGGGGCATCAAAATGCATGTCCATTGCGTTCATGCGTTTTTCCATCTCGATCACATCCGCCTCTTTGACATTGAGTTCACGCGCGATGTGGCTGATTTCCTCTTTGCTCATCCAGCCTAAGCGTTTATGCGAGCTACGCAGATTAAAAAAGAGTTTGCGCTGAGGCTTGGTGGTGGCAACTTTGACGATACGCCAATTTTTAATAATAAAATCATGCATTTCAGCCTTGATCCAATGGACTGCGAAAGAGACCAAACGGACACCCATGTTGGGATCAAAGCGCTTGACGGCTTTCATTAAGCCAATATTGCCCTCTTGAATCAAATCCGAAAAAGACAAACCATAGCCCAAAAAAGAGCGTGCCACTGAGACCACAAATCTTAAATGCGCAAGAATCAAAGCTTGTGCCGCATCTAAATCGCCTTCTTCGCGTAAGCGCTTGGCTAAAGCTTGTTCTTCAGCTTCAGTCAACATGGGGATGCTATTGACAAAATGCACATATTGCTCAATGCTTGAAATCGGGCCTGAGGGCAGATTGGGCATGGGGGCTAGGGGTTTGTTTTTGCTAAGGTCCTTTGGAGTCGTCATCTTATTTTGGAATAAAATCAGCTAAAATTTCGGGAAGTTCGCCGCTTTCATGCAAATCGCAGAGAATATCGCAGCCGCCAATCAGTTCGCCCTTGACATACACTTGCGGAAAAGTGGGCCAATTCATCATTTTGGGCAGGGTGGCCCGAATATCTGGGTTTTCTAAAATATTGACATGCGCAAAAGGTACGCCGTAAGACTCCAAAATCGAAACCACCCGCGCTGAAAAGCCACATTGCGGAAAAGTAGGTGTGCCTTTCATGTACACGATAATTGGGTTGTCTTGAATTTGCTGAGTAATAATGCTTTCTGTCGTCATGTCAGTCCTTTACGTTGTTGAATTTTAAGTTGTGCGACCAAGTCTTTCACTTTTTGCGCGTCATTTTTATGAGCCACCATGACCGCATCTTCTGTTTCAATGATAATCAAATCACTGACTCCCACCGTGGCAATCAGGCGGTGCTCAGCGCGAATCATGGAGTTTTTGGTGTCAATGCAGGTAACATCACCTTGCAAAATATTGCCATTGTCATCATGAGGTAACACTTCATGCAGCGCAGTCCACGAGCCAATATCACTCCAGGTGACGCTGAGTGGAAAGACCAAGGCTTTATCGGTTTTTTCCATGATTGCATAATCAATGGATTCGCTGGGACAAGTTGCAAATTGAGGGCTCAAGCTGAAAAAACCACCCACTTCTTGTAATTTTTTGCCCTCTTTGCGGCAGGCAGCCATGATATCAGAAGCATGTAGGGTGAGTTCTTCCAAATAGCGTTTTGCTGAAAATAAAAATAAGCCGCTATTCCAGTAATAGCCTTTTTGTTTGAGGTAGCTTTCGGCTTTTTCTTTGCTTGGTTTTTCGATAAATTGTTGTACTTTGAGTGGCGTGTTTGCTGGGGATTGGGTCTGCTCTGCATGGATATAGCCATAGCCTGTCTCAGCATAAGTCGGAGTAATGCCAAAAGTGACAAGATGCTGACTGGCATAGGGGCGGGCCGCTTCAATTGCACCCACAAAACGATCCGCTTCTTGGATGAGGTGGTCAGCAGGCAAAACCAATAACAGCGGCTCTTGTTTAGGATAAAGTTTTTGAATCAATAAAGCTGCCATGGCAATAGCCGGTGCTGTATTGCGTCCACAGGGTTCTAAGATCAACTTGGGGTGAGCAATACCCATTTCTAACATTTGTTCGGCCACCAAAAAACGATACTGATGATTGCAGATGACGATGGGCTCAACCGCGCCTTCAATTTTTTGAGTGCGTTGAATGGTCTCCTGCAACAAGGAGTTTTCACCAACCAAAGTGAGTAACTGTTTGGGATAGCTTTCGCGGGATAAGGGCCATAAACGAGAACCCGTTCCACCCGCTAAAATGATAGGAATCACAATTGGCACGCGGCAATATTCTATTTGAAATATTGCCTTATTATACCAAAGAAAAAAAAATTAAACATCTCAGCCAGTAATGCCCTCCATTTTGATCAAACATTAATACCCCCTAATTTTTCACGCATTGCGCATGCTACAAAATCCAACCCCACCTGCCAGTGTACAATTTATTACAATTTTTATAACAATTTTGCATAAGATGGTTTTTTATATTTAAGTATAATATCCAACTATTATAATATTCAACTA
>JAJZUD010000047.1 GCA_021848625.1 Pseudomonadota bacterium | reverse complement strand
TTCCGATCTTCTCACCTTTGCATCCATTGCCTCCCTGTCGCGCGATATTAATTTTGATGTGAAGCGTTTGGAAGGGTACCGTAATTTTTGCAATAAATTGTGGAATGCGACACGTTTTGTCTTGATGCATTTGCCAGAGGATGAAGTGGTGACGCCGATGATGGATCAAGGTGAGGTCAATCAAGCTTTGCAAGAGGGACGCAGTACGACGGAAAACATTCACCAGTATTTTGAGCAGCGTTTAGGGATTGTCATTGAGACTGTCACACAGGCGGTAGACACTTATCGTTTTGATTTGATGGCACAAACACTGTATGACTTTTTCTGGAATGATTATTGTGATTGGTATTTAGAGCTTTGTAAGATTATTTTAAGTGACCCCAGTTTTGATCTCGCAGAGAAGGCCCATGCCCGTTATTCTCTCCTCGCGATGCTGGAGAAAATCCTGCGTTTGTTGCATCCGATCATTCCGTTTATCACTGAGGAAATCTGGCAAACTTTAAAAAAACCGCTGGGTATTAAGGCGCCATTTTTGATTCATCAGCCTTATCCTAGCGTGTTCCATGCCAAGCCTTTGCAATGGAATTTTACGCCTTGGTTAATGGAGTTGGTGACGCAGATTAGGACTATTCGTGCTGAGCGGGCTGTACATCCGGGTAAAGTTTTGCCCTTGTATTTTGAAGGATCCATGGATTTTGCTCCTGAGACTTTCACCGTGTATGTCCAGGCTTTGGCCAAAATCGAGGGGTGCCAACCCATGCAGGCTGAATATCAAACCACGGCGCAGCGGTTTCTCTTAAGTCAAAACAGTGCTCCTTTGACTTTATATTTAGGTGATGTAGTCGATCTTGCCTTGGAGCAAGAGCGCTTGCAAAAAGAGTTGGTCAAATTAGATGAAGAAATGACGCGTATTCAGCAAAAATTAGCCAATCCCGCCTTTGTGGATAAAGCGCCGCAAGTTGTTGTCGATAAAGAAAAACAGCGCCTGGCAGAGTGCGAATTAAAGCGTGCTTTATTGCAAACAGGGGGCTAGATGCGGCGTTTTTTAGGGCTGTTATTATGCGTGAGCCTGCCTGTGTTTGGGGATGTGTCTAGTTATTATGGGCCAAGCGGCCCTGGGCAGTTTCCCACGATGACAACCGTAAGTGCAAATGGCAACAATACCACTGTGGTGACGACAAGTAGTGCACCTGTCATTCCGGCTGATGCCAATCCAAGTGCGGGTAACACGGCGCCTCTCACTGCTTTGGTGGAGCCTGAGTCCACAACGCCGCAGGGTACATCCGGCACTGCGGTATTGGGGCAATTGGCGGGGGCATTGACAGCGAACAAAGCCGCTAATAGTACTGGTAATCAAGCGGCCATCAATGCGACGCAAAGCAACCTCATTAATACTGAAGCGGCTTTGGTGTCGAGTAGTTCAACGGCCATCTTGAGCCGACTTTTGGTGCAAGCTCGATCTTAACTGAGCCCCCGTTCTGCTTGGAGCTTGATATTTTTCTCAGGATCCCATGCATTTCAATTTTCAAGTTTATTGTGGAGTGGCTGTTAGAGTTGATAATCAATGATCAGGGGCGCATGGTCAGAAAATTTTTGTTCCCGATAAATTTGCACTTTTTGAATCCGCTCACGCAAGGCAGGGCTAACCACTTGGTAGTCAATACGCCAACCGACGTTTTTTTCCCAGGCACGCATCCGCTCCGACCACCAAGTGTATTGACCGGGCTCATGATTCAAGACGCGAAAACCATCCACCCAACCTAGCTTTTCAAAAAGATAATCCAGCCAGGCACGTTCTTCAGGCAGGCAACCAGAGCTTTTTTGATTGCTGGCCCAATTTTTGATGTCGATTTGTTTGTGGACAATATTCCAATCCCCGCAAATGATGTATTGGCGGGGCTCTTGGCATTGTTTTTCTAAGATGCTTTGGTATTGAGCCAGAAACTGCATTTTGACCTCTTGGCGTAGTTCGCTGCTGGAGCCAGAGGGGAGGTACAGTGAAGCCACTGAGAGTGGGCCAAAATCAGCTTGAATATAGCGTCCTTCCTGGTCTGCAACGGGAAAACCTAAGCCTTTGTGAATGCGGTCAGGCGTTTTGCGTGTGTAAATTGCCACGCCGCTATAACCGGGTTTTTGGGCATCAAAGAAAAAACGCTGATATTCAGGATGGAGAAAAGCTTGATCTTGCAGTTGATGTTCCTGCGCTTTGGTTTCTTGAATGCACAACACATCGATATTTTGCTGATAAAACCATTCAAAGAAACCTTTTTTAGTCGCAGCGCGAATGCCATTGGCGTTAAAGCTCATCACTCTCATTAAAGAGGCTCCCATTCCACCTGGATGATTTTGTCTAACAGATTAACATTCTTAACAATTTGATCATAGACATAAGGGATTAACTCTTCAGTCTGATCCGCTTTGCGTAAGACCATGACATCATGGGCGCCTGTTTCCATAAAGGACTCCAGTGTTCCTAAGATTTCGTGGTGCTGATTAATGACCGTGAGGCCAATCAAGTCTTCCCAGTAAAATTCATTTTCAGCCAAAGATGGCAAATCCTGGCGTGGCACAGCGATTTGCGCGTGGGTAAAGCGTTTTGCTTGGTCCCGATCAGTGACGGGGGGGAATTGGATATACAGCTGATGACCCTTTTCGCTTAGAGCAAACTCATCAGGTCGAAGTGGCCTGAACACCGACTCATGGCCCAGTCGGATAAACCAGGTTTTAAAATTGTGAATCGAGTCAGGATCCTCAAGAAACACTTGCAAGCGCAAATGGCCTTGTACGCCGTGAGGTGCCCCAACTCGGGCAACTGTGACTAGCTTTTCTTGCAAGATTTGAGCAGGCTAGCGACACGATCCGAAGCTTGTGCGCCTTTTTTGAGCCACGCTTCAATGCGTTCTACTTCAAGATGAAGCTTGGTTTCTTGGCCGGCTGCAATCGGATTAAAATAACCTACTTTTTCAATAAAGCGGCCATCACGGCGGCAGCGTTGATCTGCAACCACAACATAATAAAAAGGACGATCCTTTGCTCCACGACGGGATAAGCGAATCACGACCATTTAACACTCCTCAATTCAAAGACTTGGTGGCTATGGGTGGGCTCGAACCACCGACCTCAGCATTATGAATGCCGCGCTCTAACCAGCTGAGCTACATAGCCAAAGGACGCCTATTATTAACAAAACGGTTGTTCTTGTCAAGGGCTTTTTGCGGCTATTTCAATCCATCGAGGTAGCGTTCGGCATCAAGCGCTGCCATGCACCCTGTTCCAGCTGAAGTGATCGCTTGGCGATAGACGTGATCAGCCACATCCCCGGCTGCAAAAATGCCTGGAATGCTGGTTGCAGTTGCGTTACCTTCAGTGCCGGTTTTCACCAAAATATAGCCCTCTTTCATTGCCAATTGATCCTGGAAAATCGCGGTATTAGGGGTGTGCCCAATGGCGATAAAGACGCCTTGAAGAGCGATATCTTGCGTGGCCTCAGTTTTGACATTTTTAATGCGCATGCCCGTGACGCCGGACTGATCACCCAAAACTTCATCCAGGGTAGAGTCCAAAGCAAGCGTAATTTTACCTTCTTTGACTTTGGCCATCAGTTTGTCGATCATGATTTTTTCAGCGCGAAAGCGATCACGGCGATGGACTAAAGTAACGTGGCTTGCAATATTGGCAAGGTATAGCGCCTCTTCCACAGCGGTATTGCCCCCGCCAATGACGGCCACTTTTTGATTGCGATAGAAGAATCCATCACAAGTTGCGCAGCCAGATACGCCCCGCCCCATAAAGGTTTTTTCAGAAGGAAGGCCCAAATATTTAGCCGATGCGCCAGTGGCAATGATTAAAGCATCACAGGTGTAGGTGCTACTACCAATCAGTGTGAATGGGCGTTTGCTAAAATCCACTTTTTCAATATGATCATGGATGATTTCGGTTTGAAAGCGCTCAGCGTGCTTTTGAAGGCGTTCCATCAATGCTGGGCCTTGCAAGCCTTCGACATCGCCAGGCCAGTTGTCTACATCGGTGGTGGTCATTAATTGTCCGCCAGGCTGCATGCCAGCGATCAGAGTGGGTTGAAGGTTGGCGCGTGCCGCATAAACTGCAGCAGCATAACCTGCAGGCCCTGAGCCTAGAATAATCAATTTTTTATGTTGTGTCATTTTTTACCTCTCCTATGAACCAGAAAAACTTGCCAGGGCTGGGCTCATTTGGCCTGAAGTCACCGCTGGGCTAATATTTGAGGTGCTGACCTCGGGCGTCACGCCATCATTTTGAATTTGAGCAATGACATATTGCCGGTTTTGCAAATAGGCATCTCGCATCGCTACATAAGGATCAACTGAGTTTTCTTTTAAAATCTTGTATTGGGGCATGGCCTCTGCATTGACTTTCAGTGCGTAGGTCCCCCAAATAGCCCAGCGCCAAGCGCCAGTCTGCACGTAAGCCATTGGGCTCATGAAATAATCAGGCGCTAAGCTCAGCGTCCCGCTGACGGTATTGGGGCCCAAAATCGGAATAATAAAATAATTGGAGTTCACCCAGCCCCATTTAGCTAAAGTATAGGTAAAATCCTGATCATGGGGAGGGATGCCTGCGTAACTAGCAATATCAATGAGCCCAAGCAGACCCAGAGTGGTATTGATAATCAAGCGCGCGGTGTCTTTGCCAAAATAGCGCCAGTTCCATTGCAGGAGATCATTGGCCATATCGGGGACAGTGCCAATGTTTTGATAGAAATTATCAATGCCGGTGCGGGCAAAAGAAGGCAGAACCGTAGTATAAACATCGTTAACTGGTTGGCCTACGTAGGTATAGAAGCCATTGTTAAACGAAAACATTGCTTGATTGTAGCTTTCGTAAGGATCAATGGGGTCAGCTGGTTTTGTAGGGGTGCTTGAGCAGCCAACTAGGCCGAGCGCGGCAGCGAGAATAAGCCCCTGCTTATAAATTTGCCTCATGTTGACTGCTTTTTCTCTTAATCCAAATCCTGTTCATTCTACAGCAATTTTTAGAAAATGACAGGGGTGTGATTTGTGCATTTGGAGCATCGAGGTTTATAATGGTCTTACTAAAAAATCATTTTATTATCATTTTATCTTGGAGCCCATATGTTAAGTAGCAGAATTTCCAGTCAATTTTACCCAGAACATGGCATTGCAGTGGCAACGATCTCGAATCATAGTGATTGCCAAGGTGAGCTGACACCCAGGCATGTTAATCAAGATCATCATTTTGCAGTACGTTTGCCCGAGGTGAGTGCGCCCGATTTACAAAGGATGCTGACTGAGTTTATCGTGTTGTTACAATGCTTGATTAATGAGGAAAATGGGGGCAGTACTTTAGTCCTGGCAGCGATTTTAGAGAGCGAAATTTTATTTGTAAATATCGGCGATTCTATGGGGGTACACTATGGTTCCGACGTGTTAACGGTGAAGCACGAGTTGACTCCCCATGTTCCAGGTTTGGATCCTGCATACAGCGAGGATGTGATTATTGATTGCGTAGATTCAGAGCGGGAAGCGCTGGTTGAGCTAGTGACAAATGAATTTCCGGAGTTTGTTATTATTGATCAGGCCGATGAGAGTAGCAATTTTTTGTTGAGCTTTTATCAAGAAATGAGTGACGAGGCTCGTCAGCGCACTTTATCTGAGCTGCGTGCGCGTTTAGAAGATTGTTTTCCAGGAATGGTAGTGATGCGTACGGAAACGGGCTACATGCCAAGCCGATCTTTAGGGGATGAGAAGCGCCTTGCTCATGATCCTGATTTTGAATGTAGAGCCTATGGTGAGGGGGATGTCCTACTTTTAGCCACAGATGGGCTGTCGGATGCGCTGTCCGTGCCTGAAATAGCTACTTCTTTACAGGGTTATTTTAAAGACGGCCCTTTAAAAAATGCGAGTTGTGCAGTCCGGCTAGTCAATACCGCGATGAAGGAGTCTTGTGCTCGAGAAGGCCATGCTGATGACATTACAGCCCTTGTGATGCAAGCCTGTCCTTTTACTCTGGTGGGAGTGATGGATGGGCATGATGTTCTTGGTCATGTTGTTTCCCGCTTTTTGGCTGCCGCCTTTGAGGCCGTGTTTCCCTCGTTTGTGGTTTTAAAAATCCAAGAGCAGGATGCTGTTTCCGATGACAAAAGGAGGCAGGCTTTAAACAATATGCAAGCTGCAGTGCATGCGCTTCTTCCCAGGCTCGAAGCATGGAGGGAGGCGATGGTGAGCTCTTGGTTTGAGTGTGCGCATGACTTGAGGACAAGTGGTTATACTCGCGTGGATGTGGCTGATAATTGTCTACGTGTCTGGGCCAAGCTATGGTTGCTTGTGGAGGGCATTGCGCAAAAAAAATCCTCAGAAGCCCTGCTTTTTGAAACGAGCACTGCTTTTTGTCCGGGCGCAGTGCATCCCGAAGCAGCTGCAGCTGCCAAGGAATTCATCCCTGGCACACTAAAAACCGCTTGACAGCGATAGGGAGATGGGGCAGAATACACCCCATCTTCTGTCGATGGGCTGTCGCCAAGTGGTAAGGCACCGGGTTTTGATCCCGGCATTCCTAGGTTCGAATCCTAGCAGCCCAGCCAATTAGCTGGGGTAGAGCGTGAAGCGAATCGTATCGGAGTTAATGCTATTTAGTGGCAATGCGAACCCAATGTTGGCTCATGCAGTGGCTGGCCAGTTAGGCATCAATCTCGGTAAGGCAGTGGTAGATCATTTCTCTGATGGGGAAACCCATATCGAAATCAAGGAAAATGTCCGTGGTCGGGATGTTTTCATTCTTCAACCCACCTGTCCTCCCGCTAATGATCATCTGATGGAGCTCATGACTATGGCGGATGCCTTGCGTCGCTCCTCTGCAGCACGTGTTACGGCGGTTATCCCTTATTTTGGCTATGCGCGTCAGGATCGTCGAGTGCGTTCATTCCGAGTGCCAATCACTGCACGGGTGGTCGCCGATATGCTCACTTCTGTTGGGATTGACCGGGTGTTAACCGTGGACATTCATGCCGAGCAAATTCAAGGCTTTTTTAACTTGCCTTTTGATAATATTTTTGGCCTGCCGATTATGGTGGACTACATTCGACAACAGAATTTTATTGCGCCTCCGGTAGTCGTGTCACCCGATGTGGGTGGTGTGGTACGAGCGCGTGTTTTAGCCAAAGCCTTAAATTGCGATTTAGCCATTATCGATAAGCGTCGCCCGAAGCCGAATGAGGCCAAAGTGATGAATATTATTGGGGATGTCAGAGATCGGACTTGCCTGATCGTTGATGATATCGTGGACACAGCAGGGACGCTTTGCAAAGCAGCACAAGCCCTAAAAGATCAAGGTGCTGCCGAAGTTTTTGCCTATGCAACCCATCCGGTTTTATCAGGGCAGGCGGTGGCGAATATTGATGCCTCTGTTTTATCTCAGTTGGTTGTGACTGACTCCATTCCTTTATCTTCCAATGCCCAAAAATCACCTAAAATCAAACAGCTCTCTCTGGCTTCTTTGCTTTCTGAAACAATCCGCCGTATCAGTAATGAGGAGTCGGTGAGTATCTTGTTTGAAGATCTGAAAGAGTTAGCTTAAAGCACCCGCGTAAAATGGTATTGCCCAGAATGTTCTGTTTTCAGGGTGCCAATGTCGCGGACACGCCGGCTACCGTCTTTGAGACGTTCAATGAAAACGACAATATCAATGGCCTCGGTAATCAGATAATGCGGAATACTCACTGAGGCCTCCCGAATCAAGTCTTCCAAACGGTAGGGCGTACTTTCGACGCTGTTGGCATGCAAGGTGCAAATGCCCCCTGGATGGCCTGTATTCCAGGCTTTAAGGAGTTCCAAAGCTGCACCATCCCGCACCTCACCCACAATAATGCGATCAGGGCGCATACGCAGGGAGCCCTTCACCAGATCACGCATGCTCACAGTTTCACTCGTATTGAGCGTGACAATGTCTTCAGCCAAAATTTGTAATTCAGGCAAATCTTCCAAGACCAAAATGCGCTCTGTGGTACCCGTTAAAACATCCAGCAAAGCATTGGCAAAAGTTGTCTTTCCGGAGCCTGTTCCCCCCGTGATAATGATATTTTTACGCGTTAAGACTGCCTCACGCAGATATTCAGCTTGTTTGGGTGACAGAATTTTTTTTTGGATATATAAATCCAGATTAAAGATTTGAGTCGCACGCTTACGAATGGCGAAGGTCGGCTGGGCGACGACAGGGGGAATCCAGCCTTGAAAACGAGCTCCTAAAAAGGGAATGTCTGTCGCAATCATTGGTGATTTGGCATGGATGACTTGATTTTTATAACTAGCCACCAGTTTGATGATGTTTTCGCTTTGTGCCAGCGGGATATTGATACCTGTGGCGACTTTGCCTTCACTCAAGCGTTCGACAAATAACTCCCCATTGGGATTCAACATAATTTCAATAATATTGGGGTCATTAAAAAAAGCCATGATTTTGGGTCCACAAGCCGTTTCCAGCATATCCAGATAACGTTGTTTGGCTACATTTTCGTATTTCATCGCCGAGTATCCTTTTTAGCACTGTTTTCGCTATGCATTTTGACTGCTTTATTCAGTTCAGAAAGGCCCTTGTTCAAACCAGATAAATTTGCTCCTCCTGCGACCCCTCCTGCAACTGATACTGTGGCAGCACTGGCCGAACCCGGGGTGCTTAAACTGGAGGCATGATGGGTGGCAAGAGATGTCCCTGCTTGGATATTGGTTGCGGCGGCAACTTGCGCACTACCTGATTGCGCGCTTACACTCACACTGGGGGAAGGTGCAGGCTCAGGTGTGGAATGGGGCGGGAAGAGGGCGCCACCTAAATGACCCACGGATTCAGCAGCCATGGCAGGGACGCGCCAAGTCAGAATCGCAATGATTAACGTGGCAAAGAATAAACCAAGCGGCTGATCTAAGGTTGAAGTTGCAGTGAAGAAAGGCGTATTAAAACGGGTCCAAATACTCACGCCAATGCCGACAATGAGGATCATGGCAAAAATTTTCACAGCTCCTTTAAATAAGCTGTGGATGGCCGTTGAGAGGAAATTTTCGGTCAAGCTGAAGGTGCCAAAAGGCAAAAAGACCAAAGCCAGCAAAGATAGGACATAAAAGCCAATAATCAATAAAATAATTTGGCAGGCAATCAGGGCAAATAAAAGCAAAATCCCAAAGCCGAGAACTAAATAAATGGCGGTTACACCAATATTGGTCGTGCCATACTGGACAGCTAAAGAAAGCAGCGAAATGGCGCTATCAAAGCCATATTTCCATAACAGATCGGGGCTGAAAATAATCTTTGCGGCACTGGGGCCAACGCTTTGCAGGCTGAGGTGGGCAAGGCCATTGACTAAAATATTGAGGAGAGACGCATAATGGCTAATTAAATAAAAAATAAATCCAAGCTTAATGACTTTAAACAAAAATTGCCCCATGAGCTCGTGCTGTTTTAAGGCCCACATCAGGCCAAAAAAAGCGATCTCTAGAGCCGCAAGTACGTAAAATAAAGAGATCGCATATTGATTGATTAGGCCAAAAAGTTGTGATAAAGCAGTCACATATTCATTTTGAATTGTGGTGAAAATCAGGGGGTTTAGGGCTGAATTAGGATCCATTTACATCCCCCCATCTGTGGTATTTTGATCTGATTCTGTAAACAAGGAAAAACTGGTTTTAGGGGTATCGCTGCTTTCATCATAATTGCTTTGATCTTCTTTAGCAGAGAGTTTTTTGTAGGTCAGATTTTGAAAGGTTTTCATGGCTGTAGCTGTATTTTGCTGTACTTGACTCCCTAAATCACTGCTGGATGTTGTTTGCGGCGTAGTGGGTTGTGTAGTGGTTGGAGGAGTGGGTATGGTCGATGGGGGAGAACCACCCCCTGCACCAGGTAAAGTGGGCACGCTTGGATCATTGTCTGCAAAAGCCGAGGCCGTTACAATGAGCATGAGTAAACAGAGGCTACGGGCCACCCACATTATTGGTCACCCCTTGGTAAGGCGGAAGGACAATATCTTTCGTGACCATCACGGAAAATTGATATCCCGCATTGATAATAATATTCGGTTGAATATTCAAGCTTTGTGTGGCAATTTGATTGCCTACTTGTGAGGCTCCTTGTCCCATACTTTGGAGGGCAGATGCACCCAAAACACTGCTGGCATTATTGCCAGTCGTGGTACAGCCGCTGCCATTACAAGTGGTGGTGTTATTATTGGTTTGAAGTTCATTTGTAGCGACCAAAGCAGGTAGATTAAACAATGCTGAAAGTACCGCACTGCCAATAATCCGACCCCAATGATTATCCACATCATCTTGAAAGCCAGATACACCCATGGAGTCGGTTCCCGCTTGATTCGGCAGGATGATCGAACTGCCATCCGGACGAATTAAACGCGTAAATTTAACTTGGACTTGATCTTGGCCAAAAGAGATCGAAGAATTATAAGAACCAATCAAACGCGAGCCGCGAGGAATCAACAAATAATTGCCGCTAATTGAGTCAAAAACATCCTGGCTGACCACGGCTGTGACGGTGCCGGGCAAATTGGTTGAAATTTTAGATTGCAAAATAGCCGGAATGACGCTACCTGCCTGTAAAATATAGGGAGAGGCAGGGTATTGTACGGTATTATCATTATAAATCTGCTTGCTAGGTTTGCTGGTTAAGAAATCCAGTTTCTGGCCTTGCATATTTTGCTGTTGGTAGGTGCTATCGCTGCCATTTTTGCTGGCGTCAGTTTTATTAGTGTTGCTGGTATTTTGCGGCTGGTTTTGCTGCGGATTGGGTGGAGGGGCGCCTCCTGCAAAAAAGATAGAACTCGAGGCCGCTTCTTGCGAAAAGGGAGAGGAGGGTGAACTATTGTTGTTGAGCGCTTGCTGGCGAATTTGCATCAGTTGTTGTTCTAAACTTTGCTGTGCGCTTTGTAAAAGCGAAATTTGTTTGGCTGCAGCAGGGCTCAGACCATTGACATCGCGATTCAAAATATTATTGATTTGATCTCCCGCGCTGTAGTTGGCTGGAAGGCTGGCTAAAGCAGAGGGTGGGGTGGCCGATTGGCCATTATCGGCGAGTTTAGTCATGGCTGAGCCAGACAGGTTTGCTGGTTCTTGATCCAGAGAGTTCACCATGATGAGTAACACAATGAGTGCCAAAACTGCGGCAATGGCTATAATCAGTTTTTTATTGAGTGTAGCGACGCGAGGCTTGATTTTAGCCAGTAGCGAATTCGAATTGGGCGGTTTTTTTTCAGTCATAAATCACAACCTCAATTATGTTGAATTTGGACGATCGTCTCACCGGTTTTGTCAACACCGCTTTGCAAACGTGCTTTGGTTAAAACCACATCGGTAATGATATAGGGTGCGCGATAACGCCAGTTGACCATCGTACCATAATTGCCATTGGAATCCGCCACATACAGGATGGGCATCTGCGCAGAGGTGTAAGTGGCAGGAAGCTGGATAAATGTTTGTTTGCCATCATTAAAAATGCGGATTGGGTACCAGTCTGGTTTAGAACCTTGTACCATCGAGAACTGATAACCAAAATCAAGCTGACTTAAGTCAACATCAGGGCTGGAAGGTGCGGCTGCAAAAGGGTTGGCAAGTGGACTATTGTTTTTTGACGCATAGGTCACCATGCTGCCTGGATAATTCCAGCTGACTGAGGCCATATAACTGGAATCGGTGGATTGCAGTACCAGGTGATAAACCCGTTGGTCTGTGGTGATGATCATCGTGTTGGCTAAATCTGGCTGATTGGGTTTAATCAAAATATGCTGCGTGAGTGTGTCCCCATTACCGCTATAGGTTTGCGCGATTTGCCAACGCAAGGTATCGCCTGCCGCCTCTGAAATCAATTTTTCTCCAGGTTGTAGGGCAATATCCGTAATTTTGAGCGGTGCACAATAAATGGTATAGAGTGCACCATCCGTGAAATTGTAAGTCATCATTGAGTTAAAAAAGTCACCCGTTGTGGGCTGGTCGGTGGCCTGTTTATTGGCATAATCTACTGCTTGAGTCGGTGAGCTAAAAGTAGGGGTTGCGTTGCTGGGGCTGTCTCCCGGTTCGGGCATCAGTTGACCTGCCATGGGCACGGGCACGTATTGGGTCACCACTTGCTTGACTGTTCCAGGTGGATTGGCTTGCACATAAACAGCTGGAGTATTTTGCCCCAGGTTTTCTGTGGATTGGAGACTCGTATCATTCTGGGTCGTCCCCGCGCAGGCGCTTAAGCTAAAAGCTGGGAGGGCAATGCATAATGTTCTGAAAAGAGGGGTGTATTTCATGTTGATGAGTCCTCATTGTTAATACTAAAGTAAATAATTTTTAAGCCAAAGGGATTTTTGAGTAATTCATCTTGATCTTGAGGTGCTTTTTGCTGGCTGACCGTAAAAATACCACTTTGAACGACTTGATTAGTGACCTGACCTTGGTTGTTATAGGTCGTCACCGTCCACTGAAAGCGAATCGAATGGTCACTGACGGTATTAAAATTATTGATTTGCACAGATTTTGTAATTTGACCTAATTGTGCCAGAGGGTTGGTACTTTGGGCATATTGAGTCAGTTGATTAATGGCCTGATCATCCACAAAATCAAAGGCATCAAACCAGTTTTGCCGGGCAATCACAGGATCAATGGGAAGCGACATGATGTCATTGATAAATTGGTTGATAAAATACACTTCTTCAACTGAGTTTGCTTTGATTTTTTGAGGCAGCTCGATGAGATTAGGTTGTGCATTAGGGGTGACCTGTGCCACATAGACATAAGTCCTTTGCGTATTAATCACCATGACAAAAGCCACTAAAAATAAGACTAAAATTGCGATAGAAACGAGGGCAATCTTCTGCCAATTCCCTGCTTGAGTGCGTGCGTCTCCAATGCGGGCAGACCATTCCAGATAAGCTTTTTCATAAGGCGTGAGCGTGGGATCTTCTGCTTTAGGTGGTGCGAGAATGGGATTCTTTTTAAAAAAAGGCATCATGATTTTGCGTTATCCTCCATCAGTAAGCCGGCTTTTGAGACAAAACCATTGGGAAAGACATCTACACCGATCACTTTTACACGGGGAACAGTCAGTTGATAGATTAAAAATAATAGTACCAAGAAACTCAGGGAGAGACAAAAGAGCGAGATCGATCGCCAGATCAGGGCAATTCTCAAATATTGACCAATTTCATGGTCTTCGGTTTGCCCCGCATGCATAAAGGGGGTGTTAATCAAACCATAGGAATAAGAAATCATACCCTTTTGATCGGTTAAATCAGCCACGCTTTCCCTCCCAATTTTTGAGAATGTCCACGGCCCAATCGAATTTTTTCTGTTCCAAATAATTGATTAAAAAACGATTTTCTCCCACTTCTTGGTAGAGGCTGAGTAGAGCCGCTTTATCCTGAGGGCGACTAACGCCGCAAATTGCGAGAGCCAGCGGCGACAGATTAAGATCAAACAAAGCATTACCATGGTGGGATTCAAAATAATATTGGCGTTTGGGCTCCGCATGGGCGATGATGTTGATTTGTTTGTCATTCAGGCCTAGAGCAGAATATTTTTCTTGTAAATTCGGCTCCAAAGCACGGTCATTGGGTAGGAAGATCCGTGAAGGGCAGGACTCCAACAAACTGGAGGCGATATCTGAATTTAAAGTGTCATCAACTGATTGCGTGGCAAAAATCACAGAAACATTGAGTTTACGCAAGGTTTTCAGCCATTCTTTAATTTTGGCAGAAAAGAGGCTGTGTTCTAGAAACAGCCAAGCCTCATCCAAAATAAGCAAGGTCGGGCGGCCATCGAAATGCTTTTGGATAGAGTGGAAAATATAGCTCAGCACGGGAGGAATGATCTCTGGAGTTTGCATGAGTTCTTGCATTTCAAAACATTGAAAGCGCAGGGGTTTGAAATTTTCGGCGTCGGAGTCCAGAATAGAGCCATAGGGCCCGCCGACGCGATAAGGTTCAAGCGCTAAGCGGATTTCCTGATTTTGGACTAGGGCAGATAAACCTGTCAGCGTGCGTTGATGATGCGGAGCATGGGCAAGATTAGAGAGGGCATCCCAGATGGTTTCTTTGGTCTCAGCAGTGATGTTGATTTTCTCATTTTTGAGTAATTCTAAAATCCATTCAGAGGCGAAAATTCGTTCGTTTACATCATCTATGGACCCTAAAGGTTGAAAAACCAGCCCTTGGTTGCTATGCCCGCCCACATCATAATATTGGCCGCCTACAGCCAAAGTTGCAGCGAGAAAACTACCCCCCTTGTCAAAAATAAAAACTTGCGCATCGCGATAACGCAAGAACTGCAAGGCCATCATATTCAAAAACACAGATTTACCAGAGCCTGTGGGGCCAATGATCATCTGGTGGCCGACATCGCCGACATAATTAGAAAAGCGAAAAGGTGTATTGCCTGCTGTTTTCGCGTACATAAGAACCGGGCCTTTCAGATGCTCATTACGTTCAGGGCCCGCCCAGAGCGCGGAGAAGGGCACCAAATGAGATCGG
>JAJZUD010000046.1 GCA_021848625.1 Pseudomonadota bacterium | reverse complement strand
GATCTATTTGAGGTAAGCCGCCAACGCTTGGCGCAAGGGAAGTAAATCTTCTTCTTGACGCAAACATTTTCCAATATATTGAATTTGGCGCTTTAAAGCGCCTTGCCGCAGCGTTTTGGCCGCAAGGATCGCCTCGCGTGTGGCGGGATCCAAGGGAAGAGACTCTAAAATTTGTGGTTTTAACTGCACCATTTGTCGGCCGAGGTCTTGAATTTCAAGGGCATCTCGTTTGCGTTGTGATTTACTGATGACATGGGGTTCTTCTGCCTCATCAAACGTACTCATAGTGCATCCAGTACTTTTTTAACATGCCCCAGTACATTGACTTTGCGCCATTCTTTGACTAACTTCCCCTCGGGGTTGATTAGGAAAGTGCTGCGCTCAATGCCTTTATATTTTTTGCCAAATAGGCTTTTGTCTTTAAGCACGCCAAAGAATTGACAAAGCTCTGTACTTGTATCGACAATCAAGGGGAAAGGGAGGCAATATTTTTCACGGAATTTTTCATGACTGCTCGCTGAGTCTTTTGAAACCCCAAAAATGAGCGTATTTTTTTGTTTAAAATCAGCAAGATGATCGCGAAAAGCTTTCGCCTCAATCGTGCAACCTGGAGTATCATCTTTAGGGTAAAAGTACAACACAATAGACTGGCCCGCAAAGTCAGCAAAACTGTGGGTGTTGCCCTCACTGGTTTGAAACGAGAACGAGGGGAGACTATCCCCTATTTTTACATTCTGTGCAACCATCGTTTTTGCTCCCTAGCATTTGTAGATTAGAGGTTGGCCGTTATATCGTAAGTCAGTGTCCAGGTATGAGTGCCATTGTACAAAGTATCATAAGCATATTCTGGACTCATATAGACATTATGGAAAAACTCATTGGACATCGCAATCAGCCATTGATGTGCCATGCTTTCATTACTGTCGGTCACCTCTGTGGTTTGAGGTTGATAAATCATCCCATTCAGAGGAAAGGCAATGCTCTGCATATTATGCGTAGCACTGTAGCTTGCAAACAGCGTTGTAGGGATGCCAAATGGCAGGAGACCGTAGGTTCCGGTCACGTTCCAGGTAGACATTTGCCCTGTACCCGTCCCATTTAGGTTGGTGGCGCCGGTTTGGGTGATGATAAATTCTCCGTTCAAACCAAAGGGACCGTACGCAACCAAGCCATTTAAGTCATAGGCGCCATTACGCCCCCCGGTTACGGTGTTGGGGGAATTGGTTGGATAAGCCTCGCCCACGCTCGCATTGGTGCCGCGTACGTCATAGAGATAGCCCGCTCCAACCGAGTAATTAAAATTACCAGTAGTGGTATAGCTGATCGAGTAGCTGAAGTCTTCTAAGTTGGTGGTAGTTGAGCTCTTGTTGTTAAAAGTAGCCAGGTTAGTGTAGAAGTCGCCTTTTGCGTAGTTTAAGGCAATTTGGTTGGTATTTCCTGCACGGAAAGCATTGGTCACTAAGTTATTGGCAAAAGGACCATTACCATTAAAAACCCCGAAAGGCATGTAACTTTCACCCACAGTTAAGAAAAACGGGTTGGTCTGAATATTCCCCACAGTTAAAAATGCTTGGTCAAAAGTGGTTTTGGCAGGTGCGATCCCTCCTTGAATAGAAATGTAAGCGGAGACCCATTTACCGATATTTGCCATCGTATTTAAGTCTGCTGTAATGACCGCAATACCACTACCAGAGTTATACGTTAGTGTGTTGCTAATGGCCCGAGAATAAGTTCCCCCCCACATTTGTGGGTCAATTTCTAACTCTCCTCCTAAAATTAATGGCTTGTCAAATTCTGCTTTGGCCTGCATCATGGAAAGAGGAAACAAGGTATCTGACATACTGCTAAAAGGGTTGTTTTGATCAGACATGACCACAGAAGATAAAGTTTGCTGCATTTTAAGCGATCTAATTTGAGTCTGCAGTGCATTTGATTTTGCAGTGCATTGACCGAGTCATCGGCATAAGCAACGGAAATGCTTAAAATCGAGAGAAGGCTCAATGCTAATTTCTGGAGTTTCATAAAAGTTCCTTTTCAGTTCAAAGTTAGAGAGTAACAACATATTTTGCAGTATTGAGGACACGGCCTGTGACCAGGTCAATGACACTGGCTGTCCATGTTCCTTTACAGACCACAGGGGCTCCGTTGGCATCAGCATACCAAGGAGTACGAATCGAGTGAAATTGCGTGATTCCAGGCTTGATCTTAACAAGCGAATTATGGCAACTTCCACCTAAAGCATTGTCGGGACGAGTCCATTTGACTGCTAATTTGTCAATGGACTGCGGTGCCCAATTGATATTGACGGTGGCGACCAAGATGCTCTCGCTTTTAGGGCTGATCTGAATCGTTGCAGTGGTGATGGCAGACGCAGCGCCCGCAGCTACGGTGAAAGCTAAACAAATTACAGTAAAGGCATAGCGAAGATAGCACTTTTTCATATCAGCTCCTTTTTAAAAATAGGCGGAAATATCATAGGTTAGGGTCCAGGTATGGGTACCGTTATACAGCGTTGAATATTGATATTCCGGGCTCATGTAAACATTGTTAAAAAAATGGTTCGTCATGGAGACAAGCCAATTATGCTGGATGCCTTCATCACTATCAGTTGTTTGGGTTTGAGCCGCAGTATAGGCCATCCCTGCAAGCGGGAAAGAGATATTATTCATATTGTGAGTGGCGCTGTAACCCACTTGAAAATATGTGGGAATATTAGCCAGGATAATTCCGTAGCCTGCGGCGATATTCCATGCGGACATCTTTCCGGTATCACTGCCGTTTAAATTGGTTGCCCCTGTTTCTGTCAGGTCAAATTCTCCATTTAAGCTTACTGGGCCATAGCCTGCTGAGGCATTGACGTCAAAGAGGCCATTTCGTCCTCCCGATACCGTATTAGTGCTAGAGGTGGTGTTGCCACCAGTGCCTGCTTGAGGGTATGCAGCTCCCACCCCTGAATTAGTATCGCGAATGTCATATAAATAGCCTGCGCCAACAGTATAATTGAATGTGCCTGACTTAACATAGCTTAAATTATAAGTGAAATCGTTAAGCGCGTCTGGATCAGCTGGGGTGTTGAACCACGCAAAACTACTGTAAAAGCCTTTTTGATAGAAATTCAAGGTCAACTGGTTGGTTTTAGAAATCTGGAACGCATTGGTGTCCAAGTTGTTGGACCATGGACCATTACCCAAAAACATCCCAAAAGGCAAGTAAATCTCACCTACTGTTACAAAAAGGGGATTTTTTTGTAGGTTACCAAAAAGTAAAAATGCCTTGTCAAATGTTGGCGGATTTCCTGAGTTTCCTCCCACATTGCCTTGCATAGCTAGAAAAGCTGTCACCCAATCATTCACATTGGCCATGGTATCCAAATTGGCTGCGGTGATGCTCACAGCGCTGCCATCTTGGTAAGTGCCTTGTGATGGAATCGAAGTGGAAAAACTGCCGCCCCAAGTTTGGAGGTCTGCCTCCAAGTTACCCCCTAAAACCACAGGAGTAGTAAAAACCGCCTTGTCTTGCAGCACACCTAAAGCGTAATGCGTATCCAAAAGCAAGCCAAATGGGTTGCTGAAATCCGTCATCACATATTGAGAAAGAACAGAGGAAGTATTGAGGGTGCTGATTTGATTCTGCAGGCTGTTGATTTGGCTTTGTAAGGCATCAAGGGCACTGGGCGAGTTAGAGTCCGCATAAGCCGATGGAGCGATATTAGATACTAAAAAAGCAAGACTCAAAATGCGCCATTTCATTTGCCAAGCAGCCCTATCTTTTTGGTTAAAAAATAATTCAGTGGGCTATCTTAGCAGCTTTTATTTTGAGTTGCAATAAAAAAATTAACGGATCGAAACATAACCTCCAGAAGCGCCTTTTTTGGATAAAACAATCTGCCACAATTGGATATCTCGCGCATAAAAACTGCCAGCGCAAGAGAGTAAATAATAATTCCACATACGGCGGAAACGTTCGCTATATTGCTCTTTAATTTCAGCATAATGGGCATTGAAGTTATGATGCCAAGCCATGAGCGTCTTATAATAATCAAAACCAAAGTTATGCCAATCCTCCATAACAAAAAGATCTTGAATGCTTTCGGCGATTTGAGGGATAGAGGGGATAACGCCTCCAGGGAAAATGTATTTATTAATCCAAGGATCCGCTTCAAAGCTTGAGACATTGGCGCCAATCGTGTGCAAGAGGAAAAGATCATCTGGGTGATTTAATGCATTAGCTGCGACCTCCATATAGGTGCGATAATTTTTAGGGCCGACATGCTCAAACATGCCGATGGAGACAATACGGTCAAATTTTTCATTGACTTCCCGATAATCTTGCAGGCGAATATCAATGGGCAGGCCGTTGCAACGCTCTTTGCTCAAGGCATATTGCTCTTTTGAAATGGTGAGACCCACCACCTCCACTTGATAGCGCGAAGCAGCGTATTGCGCCATTCCACCAAAACCACAGCCAATATCGAGCAGGCGCATTCCAGGCTTGAGTTGCAGTTTTTGGCAAATCAGCTCTAATTTAGCTAATTGCGCCTCATCAAGATTGCTGGCGTTTTTCCAATAGGCGCAGGTGTAGCTGAGCGTGGGGTCCAGCATGCGTTGGTAAAGATCATTGCCAATATCATAATGTTGTTCACCTACTTTAAATGCGTATTTTTTACTTTGCGGATTGTGCAGCGTGCAGAGCGCTTTACGGAAAGCAATTCGCGCCAAGACGGGGAAATTGAATTTTATTTTTTTATCAATCTCTGCCGCAAAGAGTTTGGCAAAAAATTGTTCCAACGCCGCACAGTCCCACCAACCATCCATGTAGCTTTCACCCAATCCCAATGAGCCCTCGCGGAGGATACGCTCATAAAAATCTTCATTGTGAATTTGAAGATCACAAGGCTTGGTGCCATTGACTTTGATATCCGTATCTTGCAGTAGATCAATAATCAGGGATTTTGCTGCATTTTTTTTAGGCATTTTTACGCTCATCTGGTTATGGTATTCACTTATTTTGGATGATATAATCGGATAGGTTTTTTTTCAAGTCGGCACTATGATTCAAGAGTCAGCATTTTGGCAAGCGTATAGGCGTTTTTTAAATGCGAGTTTAGTTACGGAGACACCGCACCCTCAAACAGTAGCGCTTTCGGATTGGGCGCGCCAGGATTTGCTCAAGGCATTCAAGTGCTTAGCCCAGCTGGATTTGCATGTTTTAAATCAGGTTAACTTGCAAGGTACACGTATTAGTGCATTACAGCAGGCCTGCAAACGATGTATGGATCAAGGCGGGCGTGTTGTCTTGGTGGGTTGTGGGGCTAGTGGTCGCATTGCAGCACAAATTGAACACGATTGGCGTTTGACCGCTGCGGATCCAGATCGTTTGATCAGCCTGCTTGCGGGAGGGGATGTTGCGCTTATTGAGTCTGTAGAGGCCTCTGAAGATCATCCTGATTATGCGATTGCTCAGCTAAAATCCATCCATCTAGAAGATCGAGATTTAGTGATTGCTTTAAGCGCAGGAGGGGAGTCGCCTTTTATTTTGGGGGCATTGCATTATGCCAAAATCCACACAGAATCCCCCCCGTGGTTTCTCTACTGTAATCCTGATGCAGCACTTCTTAAGCGCAATTCACAACATCCAGTGGGGCAGCGTGGTTTTGCTTTATTTAATTTAGAAGTCGGGCCGATGGCTTTGACCGGCAGTACGCGGATGCAAGCAACAACCGCCATGACCTTTGTTTTGATGCAGGCGTTGTTTCCAAAGTCCTTTAACGCAGCGCGCTGGCAGCAATTTTATACGAAATTTGATTGGTCTAAATTATTGGCACTGACGGAATGGGAAAGCGCTTGTTACCAGCAGCACTGTGCCGTGATTTATCAGGCCCCTGCCGCACTTGCTTTACCTGTCTTAGCGGATATGACAGAGCGTGCACCGACCTTTAATTTGCCTCCTTTCCCAAATCAACAGGATGCCCATCCCCCTTTGTGGAATTATATGCTCTTGACTGATGTACCTCATGGAGAAGAAGCAGCTTGGAAGGCTATCTTATTGCGCGCACCACGCAGTTTGAATCGGCGTATTCATGGGTTTGATTTAAGTCAGCATTCGCTAGTGTTCTTGGAATCATTGGAGAGGCCTTTAGCCTTTTTAACCATCAGTCATCAAGTCTCTGGCATTCATTTTCATTTTGGAGAGGATCCTGTTCTGCACTTGCCTTTGCCTGGGCTGAATTTGCTGGAACGTCAATTTTTTCTACGCTTGCTTTTGGTCAACCATTCTACGCTTATGATGGGGCGCCTTGGCTATTACCAAGGCAATTTGATGACGCATCTTAAGCCTTCTAATTTTAAACTAATTGATCGAGCAATTCGCTATGTGTTGTTTTTGGCGGAGCACAGGCACAAGCAACAGCTCAGTTACGAGAAAGTGGCGCATGTTCTCTTTACAGTTTTGCCTCAGTTGCAGCCTGAAGAATCGATTGTTTTGAAATCGCTTAAGATTGTGCTCCAGTTGCCGTAACAGTATAGCCTGCTGCACTCAAAATTTGATTCGTGCTGGTATTGACAAGAAGAACCTGCCATTTGCCTACACAGGTTATGTTCTGGTGAACTACAGTGCGATACGACCAGGACACATCATGCTGGGTGTCATTGCCGCGCGCAATCGAAAAAGTAGAGCTTTGACAAAAACCTTTGGGGGCAATCCATTTCACGATCAGTTGATCTGAGGCTTTGGGGTCCCAATTCACCACTGTGGTAGCAACCAATAAATTATCCTTGGGGGCAAGCACAATTTGACCTGAGGTTTGGGAGGTATACCCCGTTGCTGCAAAAGCACTGCTGTTTAAGAGGATGAGTCCTAAACTTAGGGATTGACAGGTGTGTTTTAGATTCATTTTGATATTCCTTTTTTTTATTGCATCATTTTTTTTAGCTTAGGGATGAAGATTGCCATTATAATCGCGACAATCAGCGAGCCCAAGCCCAATTTGCCAAATACGCTAGCATAAAGGTTCAGGGAGTACAATCCTGGAGGGACGTTGTTAGGCACGCTCGTGAGGCCTGCGATAAACCCTCCTAAAATAATACCACTTGCCGAGCCCATAAACCAGGCACCCATAATAAAACCCATTAAGCGTTGAGGTACTAAGTGCGCAACCATCGCTAAGCCGAGGCCACTCACAAGCAGTTCACCCGTACTTTGGAAGAAATAACTGATGATAATCCACCAGGAAGACACCATTCCATGAGCATCTGCAAAATATTTACTCAAAGACAAGATCAAGAAAGAGCACGCACAGAGTGTGACGCCCAAGGTGAATTTGCTAGGCATGCTCAAGTCTTTTCCTTTGGAGCCCAATTTTGTATAAATAGCCGCTAAAATAGGACTCATGATGAAAATCCAGAAAGGATTTAATGCTTGAAAGGACAGAGGGTTGACTGGAAAGCCTAAAATAAAATGACGGATATTGTTAATGGCATAAAAATTTAATGAAGTAGGCATTTGTTGATAGAGAATAAAAAATAGCATTCCCTGAATAATTAAGATCAGTGCTGCGATCAGTTTACCCCGCAGTTCAGGTTCAGCTTTGGCAATTTCAACAAAAAACATCACTAAAATGCTCAAGGCCATGACCACTAAGACACTATGGGCAATAATAATATGTCGCAGCACATAGCTAGCGATGCCTGCTGTAATGACTCCTCCCACAATGATAGGCAGTAGAGTGCGTAAAAAGCGTACGGGTAGCTTGCCTGCCTCAGAGTCAATATGCTTTACGGTTTTATAAAAATAAAAATAATTGAGAATGCCAATCACTAAGCCCAAAGAACAGACTGAAAAGCCCACCTGCCAATTGGTATGACTTTCAATAATGGGCACGCTGAGCATAGCAGAGAGCGAGCCAATATTAATAGCCATATAGTAAAGTGTAAATGCGCCATCTAGGCGTGGATCATTTTCTTGATAACATTTGGAGAGTAAACTGGACGGATTGGCTTTAAAAAAACCATTTCCAGCGACGATCATCCCCATCCCATAAAACATGCAATTTTGGCTTGGAATGCCTAATATCGCATAGCCAATGGCGAGAAAAATCGCCCCCAATAGGATGGTCCGTTTTGTGCCTAAGATATTATCCCCAATGTAGCCTCCAATGGCGATCACACTGTAGATTAAGGCGGTAAAGGCACTGTATGTATTAAAGGCTTGAGCATCTGTTAAACCTGCTTTTTTGACCAGATACAAAACCATAATTGCCTGCATACCATAATATCCGAAGCGCTCCCACATCTCAATGAAGAAAATCATGTAAAAAGGCTTGGGTTGTCTAAACACGAAGGGTCTCCTTAAAACTGATCATTGAACAGAAAACGATAATGTTTGATTATACGGACTGCTCCCTGCTGAAGTAAAGATAAAATTTAAAATTATTTTTTATTATTGATTTTTCTGAGGTATGGGAAAATTTCAATGAGAATAATACTGAGCAAAATAATGCCCCCTCCCCAAACCACGCGAGCTGTCAAGGGCTCTTTATTGACGTAAATAGCAATGAAGCTGGCGAGGACAGGCTCAAGCGAGTAAATGATAGCTGCATGGGTCGCTGTGGTTTCTTTTTGATAGCGAACTTGGATTAAAAAGACTGCGACAGTGGCCAGCAAACTGGTATACAAAATAGTAATCACCAAGATCGGACTTAAGTGGCTAAGGTGGTAATCCATCATGCTGAAAGCTGCGGCAGCGGGCAAAATAAAAACAATTTGATAAAACGCAAGTAAGTCTAATTGTTTAATTTTGGGAGTGACTTTTTGCACATAGCAAACACTCGCTGCCCAAGAAAGAGCAGCCAAGACAATTAAAAATTCACCAAAACTAAAGCGCTGAAAATTTGCGCCAGTCAAAATATACAGGCCAATTAAACAAACAAAGCTGCCCATTAATTCAATCCATTTGACTCGGGCCAGTTTCAATAAAGGTGAAACAAAGGGCACAAAAACCACACCAATGGAGGCAATAAAGGCTGAAGTATCCGCATCGACTGCGCGCATTCCCACAGTTTGCAAAAGATATACGCCAGCATTCAACAAGCCAAGCACCATACCCGCAAACAGCACTTTTGTATCGGTATACTTCAATTTGGGGAAAATCCAAATCAATAAAAACAGAGCTGCAAAGCCAAAACGAAAAGTCACTAAAAGGTAGGGGCTGATTTCTTTAAGCGCTTCAGTGACCAGAGGAAAAGTTGCCCCCCAAATCAGTGCAATCATTAAGAGAAAAAAATCTGCACGGAGGGCTTTTTTGTTTATCGCCATAACGTGGTAAAAAATAATTTTTGCAAGGGCGTTAATTCTACCTGATATCGAAACCATTGCCAACCCTGCTGGCGAATGGCTGCCACTTGTTTCTGTTTCAATTTTACTTCTAAAAAAAGTGGTCTCAGCTGATTTTGCCTTGTTGGCCAGTCTTTTTGGGTGAGTGTCCAATAGGCTTCAAACAGAGGGGCGATGGTTTCGTGCGATTGTAATTGGAGGATGGGTGCAGGATCGATTTGATATTGGCGAAAATCTTCCAGAGCAAAATAAAGATGTTGTTGATTGATGAATTTTCTAAAATCAATCAGATGTCTGAAAATTTCTGCCAATGTTCCTAAAGTATGATGGATTTGAGGCTGACTTTCTGCATTCAGCAGACGTGCTTTGAGTTCAAATTGAATCCCCCCTAAATGTTGATAATGCTTGAGCAGTTCAGTCCGTGTTTCAAAAATGTGTGTTTTTAAGCTGAGGAGATTGGCTTCAATGAGAGCAAGAAAAGGCGTTACGGTGAAATGAGAGCGCATGGTTTTTAAAGGTACAAGCAGGGGATGACTAGATTTGTCTCTAAAGAAACGTTGCATTTCCTCTTGCCACCACTTTAGTTTTTTTTCGGCAATGGCGGGCTCACGATAATGCTCACTGATCTGATTAAATTCCTGGCAAAGCAGATGCAAAGCTTGATAGGCTGCGCGTTTTTTAAAGGGGACTTGGCGGAGCACATAATAAAGATCGCTCCCGCGAGCACTGACTGGTATCATTGATCCATTAAAAAGATGAGCAAGACTTGATTATAGTAGGTGAGTACACCAATCGACAAGGGAAATAAAAATCTTTAGAATACGACTTTCATTCGAGAGAAAGTTTTTAGGGACATGCCTGTTTATTTAAATGAAAAAAACGGTCCACCTGATTTAGAAGAATGGTTTAAAAAGATAGGTCGTTCGTTAGCTCCTAAAAAGAAAAACCCTTTGATTAATCCTCCAGAAAATCAGGAAGGTTCGTGGTGGTGGCTATTGATTCTTGTTATTTTATTAGCGGTGATCCTTGTTTTTTCGAGCGTAGTGACAGTGAAGCCGGATGAGCGCTTGGTGGTCATGCGTTTTGGTGCCTTTGAACAAGTTGAAGGTCCTGGGCTGCAATGGACGCTACCTTTGATTGATCAGCGTATCATAGTCAATGTCAATCAAATACAAACTGTTTCATATACGGGTACTTTACTGACTGAAGAAGGTGATTTGGTCAAAGTTGCGGTGAACTTAAACTATCGTATCGCTGATCCTCGGCAGTTTATTTTTTATGGAGATCTTTCTTCATTTTTGCAGGCACAACTCATTCAGGCTACGACTTTTTCGCTCTTGACGCAGAATTTGACCCCTTTATTAAGTGCGCATAGTTGGCCTGATTTAGATCAAAAAATTCAAGCCGGTCTGCCTAGTTTTGCGGCGCAAGGAATTCAAATTCAAGGGGTCCAAACCACGCAAATTAGCGTGCCTGATGCTCTCAGCCAAAGCTTTAACGCCTCTGTGGCCACTGCACAAACACAGGTCAAGCAACTGATCGATAATGCCAATCAATTTTCCGCAACGATCCAACCTTTAGCTGCAGCGGAGGCTGCAACTAGTCTGCATGAGGCTAACACACAGCAATTTAACGTGTTGATTCATGCAGAGCAAGATGCTGCAGCGCTTTCCGCGTTGCAAACCCCCTATGGCGTTAATCCTGGGGTGACGCTCGCGTATTTACCTTTGCTGATGCAAGCCCAAACATCCCCTTCGCTTGCGTCCCTACCAATCAATAGCGCTTCTGACGCTGCTTATCTGCGTTGGCATGCGAGTTATGATCAAGCAGCAGAGGAGGCGCAAAAAGATGCAGAAAATAATTAAAGCAGTCCTCTGCATTCTTTTGCTCGTACTTTTAGGAGCTTATTTATCCTTTTTTGAAGTAGAGGCTGGAACAGTGGCGCAAGGTCCAAATCAACAGCTTTTAGAGCCTGGTTTGCAATGGAAGTGGCCTTGGCAAAAAGTGACTGTCTTAAACACAACACATCAGGCTTTTAGTGTGACTGCGCCTGCAACAACGTGGCTGTTGATTGTTCACGTGCAATCTCCAGATGATTATTTCAAAAATAGCGATGGACATTCAGTCGGTGATTTGGTTGAGCAGGCTTGGAGTCGGGCAATGACTACAGACGCTTGGGGAGCTGTTTTAACAACAGCAAATTTAATGCGCGATCAGGCGCAAGTGTTGCAAAGCTTGCAACAAGACCCTGACTTAGCAAAAAATGGGGTGAGCGTGGATGCTTTGATTTTGAATGGAGTGGATTTAAGCGCAACAGATCAGGCTAAAATTGTGCAAAATATGCAAGGCCTTTCCACACAAATCGCCCAAAATGTTTTGAAAGAAGGCGAGACGCAAGCAGAGCAAATTCGTGCAACGGCTCAAGCCAATTATCTTGCCACCCAAACGCAGGCTTTAAGTGTTGCGGCGACCGTGATGGGTGAAAGTCAGGCTGCTGCAGTCAAATTGTTAGCGCCACTCTATCAGAAGAATCCTGCTTTGTTCAAAGCTTATGTCGAGGCGAAGGCAAAACAATTACAAAATAGTCATTCTTAAGGAAGGTCAAAAAAATGAAATCAGGAAAATCATGGGTCGTACTGGGTGCCCAGTGGGGTGATGAAGGCAAGGGCAAGGTCATTGACTATCTTACGCATGATGTCGATGCAGTCGTGCGTTTCCAAGGCGGGCATAATGCCGGGCACACCCTGATTGTCAATGGTGAGGTGACCAAATTACAATTGATTCCCTCCGGCGTGTTACACAAGGGGGTGCGCAATTTTATTGGCAATGGAGTGGTTTTATCCCCTGAAGCCCTCTGCGCTGAAATGACGAAATTAGAAGAGCGAGGGGTGCCAGTTGCAGAGCGTTTGGAAATTAGCTACAACTGTCCGCTGATTTTACCTTTCCATGTCTATTTGGATGAAGTCCGTGAAGCAGCAAAGGGGGCGAGCGCAATTGGAACCACCAAGCGAGGGATTGGGCCTGCATATGAAGATAAAGTAGCCCGGCGTGCATTGCGAGTGCAAGATTTACTTTATCCAGAACAGTTTGGTGCGAAGCTTAAAGAATTGCTTGAGTATCATAATTTTGTCCTCACCCATTTTTTCCAAGCTAAAGCACTCGATTATGCTGCTATTTATGATCAAACACTGGCGCAGGCAGAGCGGTTTAAGCGCCTGGTTGCGGATGTGGGGCAAGAGCTCAGTTTGCTGAAAAAACAAGGGGCTAAAATTATTTTTGAAGGGGCTCAGGGGACTTTTTTGGATATTGACCATGGGACGTATCCTTATGTTACCTCATCTAATACCTCAGCAGGCAATGCCGCGATTGGTAGTGGCGTAGGCCCTTGTTTTTTAGATGGAGTGATGGGGGTGGTCAAAGCCTATACGACACGCGTGGGAGGGGGGCCGATGCCAACGGAATTATCCGATGCCATTGGTGAGCACTTATCCCGCGTCGGTAAAGAAGTCGGGACGGTGACAGGTCGAAAGCGTCGTTGTGGATGGCTGGATTTGGTTGCGTTAAAACGCTCTGTGCAAATTAATAGTTTGACTGGATTGGCGATTACTAAATTGGATGTTTTAGATCAATTAGCGGAAATTCAAGTCTGCATCGCATATGAAGAAGGCAATCATCGTTATGAAGTTCCACCTCAGGATACGCATGTGTACGCTGCGTGTCATCCTGTTTATAAAACTTTTTCAGGTTGGCAAAGCTCGACCGAAGGGGTAACACGCTATGAGGCCCTACCTCCGCTTGCGCAGGCTTATTTGCAGTTTATTGAAGCTTATTTGGAAGTGCCGATTGTTCTTGTATCAACTGGCGCAGAGCGCGAGCATACGATTATTTTAAAGGATCTCTGGGCCAATGACTGAGGTGATTGCAAGGCAAGTTCAAACCCACTTAAAACCTCATCCGCAGATTAAAAATATTCTGGCGGTGGCCTCAGGAAAAGGGGGCGTGGGGAAGTCTACTGTGACGGCTAATCTTGCAGGTGCTTTGTCTAAAATGGGTTACCAGGTTGGTATTTTAGATGCGGATATTTATGGCCCTAGTCAGCCCCAAATCATGGGCGCCTACGAAAAACCAGAAACCTTAGAGGGTAAGTTTAAACCCGTCATGCGTCATGGCATTGCAACCATGTCGATGGGATATTTAGTGGATGTAGCAACACCCATGATTTGGCGCGGGCCTATGGTGAGTCAAGCCTTACAGCAATTATTAAACGATACAGCCTGGCCTTTTCTGGATTATTTGTTGGTAGATTTGCCTCCCGGTACGGGGGATATCCAGTTAACGCTGTGTCAAAAAATTCCCCTTGCTGGAGCGGTCGTTGTCACCACACCACAGGATCTGTCTTTAATTGATGCAAGACGGGCGATCGCGATGTTTCAAAAGGTCAAAGTGCCCGTTTTAGGGGTGATTGAAAATATGAGTCTTTATCATTGCCCCCAGTGTGGGCATCAAGAGGCGATTTTTGGCGAAGGGGCGGCTGAATTTATTTATGCCCATGATGGCGTTGAAATATTGGGGGCTTTGCCTTTAGACCGTGCAATTCGTGAAGACAGTGATCAGGGATGTCCCAGTGTGTTTTGTGAGAATCGTTCTAAAATCAGGGGTCTTTATCAGGATATTGCGCATAAAATGTTGGAGACTTTATCCCATTGCAAAAAAGATTACGCAGGGCTCTTCCCTAAAATCAATGTTGAGTCTTGAAATCGATCACATAAGGAGAAAAAATGACTATCAAAGCAGATCGTTGGATTATTGAAAAAGCCCGAGCAGGCATGATTGAGCCCTTTGATCAGGCTCAAATTCGTCATCGAGAAGGTGAAAAATTGATTTCCTACGGGACTTCAAGTTATGGCTATGATGTACGCTGTGCCAATGAGTTCAAGATTTTTACCAATATTAATTCCACCATTGTGGATCCTAAGGCCTTTGATGAGCGCAATTTTGTGGATTTTGTTGGTGATGTGTGTATTATCCCACCCAATTCGTTTGCGTTGGCTCGCACTGTCGAATATTTTCGTATTCCACGTAATGTTCTTACCATTTGTTTGGGTAAATCCACCTATGCGCGTTGCGGCATCATTGTCAATGTCACGCCTTTGGAGCCAGAGTGGGAGGGGCATGTGACCCTTGAGTTTTCAAACACTACCCCGTTGCCTGCAAAAATTTACGCCTTTGAAGGTGTGGCGCAGATGTTATTTTTAGAATCTGACGAGGATTGTTTGACTTCATACAAAGATCGCGGTGGGAAGTATCAAGGGCAAAAAGGCGTGACCTTGCCACGGACTTAAAATCATGCTGAAAAAAATCGGCTTTTATTTAGGGGTGGGTTTAGGGCACTTGTTAGTCTTGCTACCGTATTGCTTACAACTGAAGCTAGGGGCATTTTTGGGCTACTTAACTTTC
>JAJZUD010000045.1 GCA_021848625.1 Pseudomonadota bacterium | reverse complement strand
ACTTTTAATTGCCAATATGCTCGAATTCTAGCGCCTGTATTTTATTTTTCAAGCTTTTTTTGATTTTTTCAATTATCAAACTTCCTCAGCGCTCCGGATAGAGGGCTGAGTAGTTACGTATAATTAAAGAATTTATATAAAATTTTTGTTGCATTTTTTATTAAATATTATATTATTACCCCTTGAGATATAAAAACGGAAAAAATTGTGAGTTATTCCCCCAATACTGTAACCGGAATTGACAACCCTGTTCTGGAAGAAGGTGAAGTCTCTGTACCATCATTGTTAGTCCCAGGTGGGCCTATTACAATAGTTACGGTATTTCGATTTGAAGATTATAAGTCTTACCCTGCTTGGTACCAAGGCCTTGAGCAAAGTCAGCGAGACGACTTAGAAAGGCGTTTGGATGCACTCAGGCGCTCTGTCTCACCTGTAGATCCCTCGGCGTCAATATTAGAAGATTTAGAAAGACGTTTGGCTGCACTTAAGCGCCCTGACGCATCTGCACCCCCTGCGCTATCTGCCCCAGATCCCCTTGATGGTATCTCGCCGGAGTACGGTTTGCATGCCTTATTTTATTCGGCCAGCATAGGGGAAAGACTAGGTGGTGAGGCCTCTCTGTCAATTTCCTGCGATAAATTATGATTGACAGGTACGGTTGATCCTTGTAAATTGAGCAAAACGCGTGCAATTTTCAAGTGCCCCTGTCCATGCAAAAATTTGAAATCGCTGTTGTGGGAGGCGGGCTAGTCGGTCGTTTCGCCGCTGCTTGCCTTGCTCCCTTCGCCAATGTGGCTTTGATTGAACCCAATCAGTCTGCTCCTTTGCAAGAAATTCCGCATCTACGCGTGAGCGCGCTAACTGCCCATTCCCTTCGTTTGCTAGAACAAGCGGAGGTTCTGCCGCAATTAGATGAGATGCGCCTGGGGGAAATTTTAGGGATGGAGCTCAGCGATGAGGGTGAGCATCTCTCCCTTCGCGCGAGTGAAATCAGCCAATTGCGTTTGGGTTATGTGGTGGAAAATGAGCATTTAAGCGCAGCCTTATGTCGTCGTTTGCAGGCTTTGGATTATGCTCTTTTCAAAACTCATGCCCGTCGCCTCGAGCGTCTTGCTCAGGGTTGGAGGGTGCATTTAGAGGGTGAGGAGCCGATTGAAGTCAAGTTGTTGCTGATTGCTGAAGGCAGTGGCAGTGCATTGCGTAGGCAATTACAGGTCAAAGTGGAGTTGATGGATTATCAACAAACGGCCTGGGTTTGTCATGTGGAAACCGAAAAACCTCACGGTGCTTTAGCTTATCAGCGGTTTTTGCCCACAGGTACTTTGGCGTTTCTCCCTTTATTTAAGCCAAATTGGTCTTCAATTGTTTGGGCTTTGCCTAGCTCTGTACAGTTTGATTTTGAAGCCTTGCAGCGCGCTTTTCCCGACTTGGGGAAATTAAAATTAATTTCTGCTGTCGGCCAGTTTCCGCTCTTTGCGCAAAACGCAGAGACTTACGTAGGCAAGGATTTTGCTTTGTTGGGAGATGCAGCGCATACGGTGCATCCTTTAGCGGGTCAGGGTGTAAATTTGGGGTTTCAAGATGTGGAGGCGCTCACTGCGGTTTTGAAGGCTAAAGAGCCTTTGCGCGCTTATCAAGCTCGTGTCAAAAGGCACAATGAATGGTATAGTATGGGTTTTTCAGTGCTGAATCGCTTGTATCAAGAAGAACATGGGGCAGTTAAGACTTTACGCCAATTGGGTTGGAAAGGCTTGTCCCACTTGACTTGGATCAAGAAAGCACTGATGCAGCAAATGAGTTAAGCAGGGCTATATGGATCACACGTCTTTATATCAAGAAAAAATCAACCATATTTTAAAAAAAGCCAAAGCCAAAGGTGCGACCGAGGTGGAGGTGGGGTTGACCTCGGGGCACGGCTTTGGCGTCAACGTCCGTCAGCAAGAGGTCGAAACCATCGAGCATCACGAGGATCGCTCAATGGGGATTACCGTTTATTTTGGACGCAAAAAAGGTTCAGCCGATACTTCGGACTTCAGCACAGAAAGTATGGAGGAGGCCTTGTCTGTGGCTTGTCATATTGCAGAGTTTACCTTGGAGGATCCCTATTCAGGCTTAGCGGAGCCGCAGTTTTTGGCTAAAACCTGGCCTGATCTGGATTTATATCATCCCGATCAGGGGGGCATAGAGGCGGCGATTGAACGGGCAAAATTTTGTGAGAAAATGGCCCTGGCAGAGGATCCGCGCATTTTGCATTCTGAAGGTGCTAATTTTAATACTTATGCGGGTGTCAATGCCTATGGCAATTCCAATGGCTTCTTTGCCTTGACTCGTGCCACATCGCATGATTTATCCGTAGGCTTGATTGCCGAGGAAAATGGCCATAAAGAGCGCGATCACAGCTATAGTAGCGCGCGCTGTTTTGAGGATTTGTGGAGTCCTGAGGTCATTGCCAAAGATGCGGCAGAGCGGGTGCTCAAGCGTTTAAATCCTCGTCAAATCCAAACCGGTAAAGTGCAAGTGATTTTTGAGGCGGGTGTGGCCAGCAGTTTAATCAGTGCCTATCTAAAAGGCGTGAGTGGCAGCCATTTATACCGCAAAACGACGTGTTTGCTTGACTCTTTGGGAACGCAAGTTTTTCCTGAGCATTTGAGTTTGTTTGAAGACCCCTTTGTTCTGCGTGGGCTTGGGAGTTCACCCTTTGATGCTGAAGGGGTGGCGATCCGTCCCCAGTATTTGGTCGAAAAAGGCTGTGTGCAGACTTATCTTTTATCCAGCTACTCCGCTCGGCAGTTGCAAATGCAAACCACGGGGCATGCGGGTGGAGTGCGTAATGTGTTTGTGAAAAGTGCAGCGTCTTTAACGCGTCCTGAAATGCTCGCTGAAATGGGTCGAGGCCTGCTTGTCACTGAACTGATTGGCCAAGGCTTAAATTTGCTGACAGGCGATTATTCGCGCGGCGTGTGTGGCTTTTGGGTGGAAGGAGGTGAAATTCAATTTCCCGTTTCAGAAATCACCATTGCGGGTAATTTAAAGGAGCTGTTGCGGAATATTCAGGCGGTGGGCACCGATGTTGATGTGCGTAAACGCATTCAAACAGGATCAATTTGGGTGGGTGAAATGATGGTTGCAGGGGTTTAAGCGCGCTTTGGTTTATGGTAGGATAGGAAATCTGCCAATTGATTTGCTTGTTTATGTCGAATAGTTCAAAAGAGAATATGCTTTCTCAGCAAATTCGTACCTGGGGTAAGATGGATGAAAAAATCGTCCAGCTCTTTGCCAGCTTGGATCGGGCACAGTTTGTTGCGCCACAATTTCAAGATTTGGCTTATGCGGATATGGAGATTCCCACTTTGCATGGAGAAGTCATGCTTTCCCCCGTGGTGCAGGCGAAGATGCTTCAAGCCTTGAGCCTCCAGCCACAGGAGACCGTTTTAGAAGTGGGTACAGGCAATGGTTTTTTTACAGCCCTATTGGCACGCCAGGCATCCCATGTGATCTCAGTGGAGTATCATGCTAAGTTGCAGGAATGGGCAGCGCATTGCCTCGCAGAGGTCGGTTGTCCTAATGTCAGCTTGTATGTGGGTAATGCTGCAAAAGACTGGCCTGTTGACACGCCTGTCGATGTGGTGGTCATTACCGGAGGCCTGCCTTTTTTACCAGAGGCTTTTAAAAAAGCCGTGCGCCCCGGAGGCCGGATTGTGTCTATTTTGGGTCAAGGTGCGCCGATGGAAGTGACTTTGACGGTCCAGAGCGAGAAACAATGGCGCTCCCAAAAGTTGTTTGAAACGCAGGTGCCTTTGCTCAAAAAAGCGCTGCTTCCCGAAGCATTTGTATTTTAAGGATGGAATGATGAAGTGGAATAGACTCTATTTGGCCTTATGTGTTTTGCCTAGCTTTGCGATGGCCACTACGGATTTGCAAACGGTTTATCAACAGGCTGCAGCCAATAATGGCACCTATTTGGCGGCCCAAGCTACCTATAAAGCAGCGAGCTATGGCGTGCCCATTAGTCGCGCTAATTTATTGCCTAATTTAGTCTTGGCAGCCAATACCTCAGCGTCCCGCACCACGCCAGGGGAAGTAGGCTATCCAAATAGCAATGGGTACAACCTCACTTTAACTCAGCCTCTGTTAAATTTGGGTGCATGGTACAGCTACGGCCAAGCAGAAGCGACTTACAAACAAGCGGCGGTTACCTACGCGCAGGCGTTGCAAAATTTGATTATGACCACTGCTTCCAGTTATTTTAATGTGCTGGATGCGCAAGATCAGTTGCGGTATGCACAGGCGAATCAGGAGTCCCTAGCTGAGCAGATGACTCAAACCAATGCGCAGTACAAAGTCGGTGTCAAGGCTTTAACAGACGTTGAATCCACTCGAGCCAGCTATGAATCTGCTATTGCCACAACGGTGGCGGACCAAAACAATTTGAATAATGCGCTTGAGTCCTTGGCTGTGGTGACGGGGCAACCTGAAAAAGATTTGGCCCCGCTCAAGCAGAATTTTCCCATGTTAAAGCCCAGCCCTGCAGATATGCAAGCCTGGGTTAATTTTGGTTTGAAAAACAACTTGGCGCTGCAGTCTGCTGAATTACAAAGTGAAATTGACAAATTGGGTATCCGGGTGGCCGCCATGACGGGTTATGTCCCGACGATTAACGCGGTGGGGATTTACGATAATACCAATAGCGAAACCAATACCACGGGGACCAATGCGTCCTCAATTGTGAGTGACAATGGGGAGCGTCAAACCACCAAATCCGCTGCACTTTCCTTGCAGTGGAATGCCTTTAGCGGTGGACAAACTTATGCCACAGTGAAGCAAAATCAGTACACCTATCAAGCAGACGTGGCCAATCAAACACAGACCAGTAGACAAACCGATACCAATGTCAGCCAGGCTTATTTGAATGTGCTCTCTGATATTAGCCAAATTCAGGCTTATGGCCAGGCGGTGATTTCAGGTGAAGTGTCATTGCGAGCGATGAAAGCAGGATATTTAGTGGGGACGCGCACGATTGTAGATGTGTTGACGCAACAAAGTAATTTGTTCAGCGATCAGCAATTGTATGCGCAATCAATTTATAACTACATTAACGATAGTTTGAATTTAAAGGAGCAAGCCGGTTTGCTTGGACCACAAGATATTACTGCTATTAATGCTTGGTTGGTGCCCAGTCCCGCGCCTGTTGCCCCTGCTACTAAGGCTTCGCAAAAAGCGACTGCTTAAAGATGTTGGAAAAAGTCAGGATTCAGCGGCGCCCGATTAATGCCCCTGTCTTAGAGGCTTTGCTGCAAAATCAAGTTGACCCCCTTTTGGCGAAGATTATTGCCGCTCGGCCTACGCCTGAACATGAAAAAGCAGCAATGGGCATTTTTCAGGGGCGACTGCAGGATTTAAGCTCACCCTTTTTGTTGCAGGATATGGATCAAGCTGTAGCGCGTCTGCGGGAAGCCTTGTTGAACAAGCAACATATTGCCATTGAAACAGATCATGATTGCGATGGTCAAACCAGTCACGCCGTGCTCTTGCGCGCTTTAGTTGATATTTTTGGGCATCCTGAGACGCATGTGCATTCCTTTATTGGGCACCGAATGCAAGAAGGCTATGGGCTGTCGGATGCTTTGTGTGACCGCATTTTAGCTCATCCTGTCAAAATAGATTTGGTGATTACTGCAGATAATGGCAGTTCTGATGAACCGAGAATCGCACGTTTGAAGGCGGCGGAGATTGATGTCATTGTCACTGATCATCATGGAATTCCTGCAGAGGGCATTCCCAAGAGCGCGGTGGCCTGTTTAAATCCAACACGCTCAGACTGCGCCTTTCCAGATCCATATATTGCAGGGTGCATGGTGGCGTGGTTGTTGATGGCCGCTACACGCCGCACTATGGTGGATGCAAAAGAACGTCCCGAGTCTACGCCATCGCTGACGGAATTACTGGATTTTGTCGCTGTGGGGACGGTTGCTGATTGCGTCAGTATGGCTCGCAGTTTAAATAATCGCGTGGTGGTGCAGTATGGGTTGCAAAAAATTAATCAATTTGCGCGCCCTGCCTGGCAAGCTTTGCGACCCCTATTAAAACAGCCCAAAGTTACGCCAGAGGATTTGGGCTTTTTGATTGGTCCGCTTTTAAATAGTGATGGCCGTTTATCTGATGCGCTAGGTTCGGTGAGTTTTTTGTTGGCACCTGATGCGGAATCGGCGAGTCGCTCGGTGCAAAATTTATTTCAGCAAAATGAGGAGCGTAAGCGCATTCAGAAGGAGTTGGTTAAAGACGCGCTCCATCAGGCAGAGCATCAAGTCTTGTCGGGTCGGTCTTCTATTGTGGTTTATTTGGAAGACGGACATGCAGGGGTGCACGGTATCGCGGCGAGTCGTATTAAAGATCAATTTGGACGGCCGGTTGTGATTTTTTCACCGAAACAAAATGAGCCACTTTGGATTACAGGGTCTTGCCGGAGCATTGATGCCTTGCCGATGCGCGATACTTTGCAGCAAATTGCAGATCAATACCCCAATCTGATTCCAAAATTTGGGGGGCATAAAGCGGCGGCGGGGCTCACCATTGCGCTGGAGGACTTTGATTTATTTAGTCAAGCTTTTGAGCAGCAAGTGGCGGAAAATCTGGCTGATTATTCAGTGGGGCCTGTTGTATGGACAGATGGACTTTGGGAAGGGGGATTTGATGCAAAGAAAATTCAGGATTTACAGAGTTTGCAACCTTATGGCCGAGAGTTTGAAGAGCCGCTCTTTGAAGGCTATGCTTATGTCAAAAATATACGTCGATTTGGCCAACATTATCATCACTTGGAGTTAATTCTAGATTTTATATCTGGTGGAAAAGCGAAGGCAATTTGGTTCGGCGCTTGTCAAGCAGGCGAATTGCCATTTATAGAAGGCGAGCGCGTTCATAGCGTCTTTAGTTTACCCCGCCATTCTTCTCCTGCAAAAATAATTGAATTAAATCTCAAATATGCCGAGCGTTGCCCTTGAAAGTATGTTATACTGCCCGGTATGAGCGAATTAATCACTTTACATCCCAGTCAAAATAATCCTCGTCTGCTCAAAGTCATCACCGATTGTTTGCATTTGGGCGGGGTGATTGCGTATCCTACTGATTCGGGATACGCCTTGGGCTGCAGTTATAAGCAAAAAGAAGCCATTGAGCGCGTCCGTGCGATTCGTGATCTACAGGTGGAGCATCATTTTACCTTTATTTGTCGCGATTTGGCCGAAGTGGCGCGTTATGCCAAGGTGTCCAATGCGCAGTTTCGTATTTTAAAAAAATATACCCCAGGGGGTTACACTTTTATCTTAGCTGCTTCGCGAGAGGTGCCAGAATTGGTGAGTTCTAAGCGCGCAACCATTGGTGTGCGGATTCCAGATCATCCGATTGCGCTGATGATTTGTGCAGCCTTGGATGAGCCCTTGTTATCGACTTCTTTGATTTTGCCAGGACAGGAGCAACCCTTGCTCTACCCTGAGGACGTGGCTGATCATTTAGATGCCAAAATTGACCTCATCGTCGATGGAGGGTATGCAGGGTGTGAATTCACTTCAGTGATTGATTTAACAGGCGATGTGCCAGTGGTTGTGCGTGAGGGAAGTGGGGACGTGAGTGAGTTTTTATGAAAAATGATGCCGAGCAGAGTGAAAAAATTCAAAAAGTATTGAGTCGTCATGGTTATGGATCCCGGCGTGAAATTGAAACTTGGCTAGTAGCAGGCCGCATTCGTTTGAACAATCAGCTCGCCAAACTCGGTGATCGCATGGTTGCAGCGGATACGATTGAAATTGATGGCCGCAGAGTGATTTTCAGGCCTGAAGAAGCGCAGCCTCAAGTCTTGCTGTATTACAAGCCTGTGGGTGAGGTCTGTAGTCGCAAAGACCCAGAAGGTCGGCCTACAATTTTTGATCATCTTCCTCGGTTGCGTGATGCCCGTTGGATTATGGTGGGGCGTTTGGATTTTAATACTTCGGGGCTGTTATTGTTAACGACGCATGGCGAATTAGCTAATGCGTTGATGCATCCACGTCAGCAAATTGAACGTGAGTACGCGGTGAGAATTTTTGGCCATTTAAGTGCTGAACAAACCGAAGCCTTATTGAAAGGCGTGCAACTTGAGGATGGCTGGGCGCAGTTTAAATCGATTCACGACCAAGGTGGAGAAGGGCAAAATCATTGGTATCATGTGGTTTTGACGGAGGGCCGAAATCGTGAGGTACGGCGTTTGTTTGAGTATTTTCATTTGAGCGTCAGTCGCCTGATTCGCGTCCGCTTCGGACCAATCTCCTTGCCGCGAGAGTTAGCGCGAGGGCAGAGCCGATTGCTGAGTGATGCAGAGGTGAAGATGCTGTTCAAGCAGGCAGGCTTAAATTTACCCATGGCGAGGTAAATTGAGGTGGTATTAGGTATTTTTAATCAACTTTTAGTGGTTCTTGTTGTGACCATCGGTGTGGTGGCCATCTGTCGGCGCATGAATTTTCCACCGATTATTGGCTACATTATCGTTGGGCTTTTCATCAGTATCATCGGGCATAAATCATTTCAGCACTTTGCCAATCTTGCTGTGTTAGCTAAGTATGGCGTCGTGTTTTTACTGTTTTCGATTGGGTTGGAATTTTCTTTGCCCCGCCTCATGGCCATGAAAAAAACGGTTTTTGGTTTGGGCAGTTTGCAAATGTTAGCCTGTGGGGGCTTGAGCTACGGTTTTTGTTTGCTGATGCATTTAGACTTTCTGACCGCGTTTGTTGTGGCGGTGGCAGTGGCCATGTCCTCAACAGCGATCATTAGTAAAATTCTCAAAGAAAATGGTGAAAGCACCTCTCATGTTGGGCATTTGACCATGAGTATGTTGATTTTTCAGGATTTAATGGTTGTTCCAGCCATTATTATCACTACTTTTTTTGCGACCAACACGGATGGGAATATTGTAAGCTCCTTAGTCGTAGAATTGCTCAAGGGGATTTTTACTTTTGCGGTGCTTGTCATTGTAGGGAAAAAAGTATTTACCCCAATTTTCAATGAAGTAGCGCGTGCGCGGTCGGCAGAATTATTTACCTTGGCGACTTTATTTGTAGTGTTGAGTGCAGCATATTTTTCAGATTTGATGGGGATGTCAACGGAGTTTGGCGCATTTTTGGCGGGGGCGATTTTAGGGGGGACCCCTTATCATCATCAGGTGGAAAGTGATATCCGTCCGTTTCGCGATGTATTGCTGGGCCTGTTTTTTATTGGGATTGGCACCATGCTGAATATCGATGTGTTTATGGAGTATCCTCTCTTAATCATCGCGATTGCCCTCGTTATTTTTATGAGTAAATTGCTTCTCATCTCAAATTTAGTGAAATTTTTAAAGCAAGGCGACAATCTGCAATCTGTTAAAGTGGGATTGCTCTTGGCGCAAGCGGGGGAGTTTGGCTTTGTGTTGGTGGCTTTGGCCTCCGAGTTTAATTTTTTGGCGGATCGAGAAGCACAGGTGATTTTGGCTTCTTTGATTATGAGTATGTTGCTCTCCATGCTCAGTCTGCGCTTTCAAAATCAAATTGTCCCTGCTTTGGCGCGTTTGCTATTTGGGTCCTGTCAATTCGTTCCTGATAATCTAGAAAATGTTGAAGTCAAGCCCGGTGTGATTGTGATTGCAGGGTTTAGTCGCGTGGGACAATGGATTGCCAAAGCAATTCGCACCCAAGCCCATGATTATTTGGCGCTAGATTTGGATCCGGTGATTATTAACCAAGCGCGTTTAGCTGGAGAGAATGTGGTTTATGCGGATGCAGGGGATACCCATGTTTTAAGAAGCCTGCATATTGAACAGGCGAAGGCCGTGGTTCTGACTTTTCAGGACCCAGTGATTTCTTTGCGAGTCTTGCAGCAAATGCGCAGTTGTAATGCCACGATGCCGATTTTGGTTCGGACGCAGGATGATATTGATATGGAAGCCTTTTTGGCAGCTGGCGCGACGGAAGTCATCCCCGATGCATTGGAAGCCAGTTTGATTCTCAGTATCCATTTGTTGACGAGTTTGGGGATGGATATGACTGATGCCATGGTGTGGAGCAATGGTTTGAGGCAGGACCGTTATAAACTGCTCAAAGGTTACTTTTTGGGTGAAGAGGATTTGGACGCGGAGGGGAATGAGCCTCGTCAACAACAACGGGCTATCGCCATTCAAGCGGGGCATTTTGCCGAGGGTAAAACGATCTTTCATTTGGATATTCATCAATTTGGTGTGGAGATTGTTGCCATGCGTAAAAAGGGGATTGTGGGTGCAAAGCCGGGCCACCAAACCAAAGTCCATGCAGGCGATGTGCTCATTGTCGCCGGTTTTGCTGAAAATTTAGATCGTTTTGAGGCCCACGTGATCGAGGGGCGGTGATGATGCGGATTTGGCAGAGTTGCCTGACCGACCCGTTTGCCAATTTAGCCTTAGAGCATTGGCTTTTCAAAACGCTGACTCAGCCTAGCCTGTTTTTATATGTCAATGCGCCTGCTGTGGTGATCGGTCGCGCGCAAAATCCTTGGATGGAAGCCAATCTTTCTTTTTTGCAAGCAGAACATATCCCCCTGGTACGTCGCCAAAGCGGAGGAGGGGCAGTTGTCCATGATACAGGTAATTTAAATTTTAGCTTTATCAGTCCCAAAGCGCGTTATGATAAAAATCTGCATTTAGATTTAGTTTTAAAGGCTTTGCAACGTTTGAATTTGCATGCAGAACGCAATGAACGCCATGACTTGCTCGTACAGAATAAGAAAATTTCTGGCAGCGCCTTTCGAGAAACCAGAGAAAATTGTTTTCACCACGGGACTTTATTAATCGATGCCAATTTGCCGTTGCTGCGCCAAGCCTTAGCAGTGCTGCCTCATCGTATTCAAACCCATGCGGTGCCATCGGTCAGAAGCCCAGTCATGAATTTGGCGGAACTGCAGCCAGGACTGACGGTAGAGACAGTCAAAACAGCCTTGATAGAACAGTTTTGTGAACATTATGATCTATCTGGTGTATCGACTATGAATTTAAATATAGCAGCCTTGCAAAATCCTCAAGCCGAAGAGGCATTGCAGCTATATCAAAGTAGCGAGTGGATTTATGGGCGTACCCTGCCTTTTCAGGAAGAGCGTGAGCTGGATGGTCTCCCCTTAACGCTTGTTGTCGAAAACGCCATGATTGTAGATATTCAGCCTCGTCGGCCAGAATGGGTGCATTTGCTGAATCAAGCGTATGACACTGCTATAACACAAACCCAGCTTTCTGTTTGATCGTGTTAAGGAAAGGGGCGGCCTTAGCACGGGCACGCGCTGCACCTTCTTTGAGAATTGCTTCGACTTCAGCAGGGTGATTAAGATAATAGGCAAATTTTTCGCGCGGAGTTTGCAATTGTGCATCTAAAAATTCGAATAGTAATTGTTTGGCCTCTCCCCAACTGATGCCGTTTTGATAAGCTTGGCGTAGGCTATCCACTTGAGCAGGAGTTGCGAGACTTTGGTAAATGGCAAAAAGCGTACAGCCTTCTGGGTCTTTGGGCTCACCTGGCATGAGGGAGTTAGTTTTGATTTTCATCACTAATTTGCGCAATTGCTTTGAATCAACAAATAAAGGGATGGTGTTTTGGTAGCTTTTGCTCATCTTGCGGCCATCTAAACCGGGCAAGATGGGGGTGGTTTCGTCAATCAATGCAGTGGGGAGGCAAAAGGTTTCACCATACAAGTGGTTAAAACGGCCTGCAATATCGCGAGCCATTTCAATGTGTTGAATTTGATCCTTGCCTACGGGGACTTGCTCTGCATTAAAAAGGAGGATGTCAGCGCTCATTAAAATTGGGTAGCAAAAGAGGCCCATGGTAATGCCATGGTCCATGTCTGTTTCGCCTGTTTCAGCATTTTTGGCCACTTGATCTTTATAAGCATGGGCCCGATTCATTAAGCCCTTGGCGGTGACGGAGGTCAAAATCCATGCTAATTCAAAAATTTCAGGTACATCGGACTGTCGATAAAAAATCACCCGTTGTGGATCCAGCCCCAAGGCCAACCAAGTTGCAATCACTTCGCGGATGTATTGCGCGCGTAGAGCGGGGTCCCATAACTTGACTAAGGAATGCCCGTCTGCCACAAAATAAAGTGCCTCGACCCCGGCTTGATTTTGATAGCCCAGCGCCGGTTTAAAGGCACCGAGATAATTGCCAAGATGAGGCATGCCCGTTGGGGTAATGCCGGTTAGAATCACGCGTTTAGAGCTCATGCCCGCTTCATTTTTAAATTTTAATCCATTTTAAACGCCTTTGGGCTAAATATCAAAGCCTTGCATCAACAAGCCTTGGCCTGGTAAGATCAAAACAGAGAGGGGAATCAGGGAGATTGAAACATGAAAGAGGCCTATATTGTCGCAATTCAACGTTCTGCTGTGTGTAAGGCTGGAAGAGGGGCGTTTGCGCAGACGCGGCCTGATAATTTGCTTGCGGAAATAATCAAGACGGTGATGAAACCCTTTGCTGCACTGCAGGGCGAAATTGATGATGTCGTGATCGGTTGTGCTATGCAAGAAGGGCCGCAGGGCGTCAATATGGCGAGAGTTGCCGCTCTGTTGGCAGGGCTGCCCGTGCGAACCCCTGGGGTGACGGTGAATCGTTTATGTAGTTCTGGTTTGCAGAGTATTGCTTATGCAGCTGAGCGTATTCAATTAGGCCTCTCGGAGATTGTTGTGGCAGGAGGGGCGGAAAGCATGAGTCTCGTGCCTTTTACGCCGGAGCGTTTCGCTTTTAATCCTTGTCTATTTGACGGCCGACATCAAGAGGATTTAGGGATCGCCTACGGGATGGGCCTGACTGCAGAGGTGGTGGCAAAACGCTATCAAGTTTCACGCGAGGATCAAGATCGTTTTGCGTTGGAAAGCCATGTTCGTGCGATCGAGGCGATCAAAAAAGGTTGGTTTAAAGCTGAAATTTGTCCCATCGAAGTGACACAACGCCTTGCTGATTTAACCACAGAAGTGGTCAATAAGAAAATCATTACTGTGAGTCAAGATGAAGGGCCCAGGGCAGATACTCATTTTGAAGCTTTGCAAAAACTCATGCCTGCGTTTGCCCAGAATGGAGGGGTGACAGCGGGCAATAGCTCCCAAATTTCCGATGGAGCTGGGGCGCTCCTCGTGGTGAGTGAGGCCGTATTAAAGCGTCACAATCTAACGCCGCTGGCACGCTTTTGTGGCTTTGCGGTGGAGGGTGTTGAGCCTGCGGAGATGGGCATTGGCCCAGTTCAGGCCATTCCTAAAGTGTTAAAGCAAGTGAAGTTAAAACAAGATGATATGGATTGGATTGAGCTCAATGAGGCCTTTGCGGCTCAAAGTGTGGCGGTGATTCGGCAATTGGGCCTAGATCCTGCAAAAGTCAATCCGCAAGGGGGGGCGATCGCTCTCGGCCATCCTTTGGGTGCGACGGGGACCTTGCGTACGGCCACTTTGATTCATGGGCTTAAGCGGATTCATGGGCGTTATGGAATGGTCTCCATGTGTATTGGAGTGGGGATGGGCGCTGCAGCCGTATTTGAGGTGCTTTCATGAAAAAAATCGGTGTTTGGATTTTCTCCCTCGGCTGTTCTGTGGTAGGGTCTGTTGCTGTGGCTAGCCCATCTGCGCCTGCTGTGCCACCTTATCAATCGGTCGCTGAGGTGTATACTAGTGGTCCAAATGCGGGTAAGCCAGTGTATATTCCTGCTGTCACACGTTATGGAGAGGCGCCATATTTAAGGGGAATTAATTTTTCAGGTTTAGAGTATGGAGGGGATTTTGGCAGTGCCTTGCAGGAGCGCCCTGATTTGCCTGATATGCTTTATTTTGCAGCACAGGGCATGAATTTTGTACGTTTGCCCATTCGTGCAGAATATATTGTGCCTGACCCAGACAATCCTAATAATTTAGTGAATATGGATTATCTCGGTGCGGTTTATGATACCGTGCAGAAATTTCTAACAGATGGTATTTCTGTTGATTTAGATTTGCACAATAATATGCGTTTTTGTCCTATGGATTCAGCACATCATGTCGGAGATTCCAGTGATCCAGTCAACAGCAAGTGTGCCTTACTGACTGATGTTCAATTGGCGCATATTTGGACTTTGATTTTAACGGCGCAACTTAATATTCCGGGTATTTCAGGGACAGTGACCCTTGCAGGGCTTGCTCAAAAATACACGCCGCAGGATCCAAAATATGGGACACCGCAGTTGATTTTTGGGGTAATGGATGCGCCTTTTGATGATGCGCCCAGCCAAGCTTTGCGGGCAGAAACGGTTTTTGATAACGAAGTGGCTGCAGTCAAAGCAATTCGGGCCAGTGCACCTCATAATCTAATTTTATTGAGTGGGGATAACTGGAGTTCGTTGCATTTTTGGATGACGCAGGTATCGAATAATGCGAATGTTTTTACAGCCCAAGCATTAAAATCGAAGGGCGTTGATCCCTCAGAAATTGCCATTGAAGTGCAGGAATACTTTAATTGGGATTATAGCGGGTTGACTGATATTTGTAATCATTATGATGATTATCAATCTTTTCAAGAAGATATGGGGCTGATGGATGGTGCTGGGCGTGATATTTTTGGCGCATGGATGCAGCAAAATGGTTTTAAGGTGATGGTTTCGGAATTTGGGGGCGCGGATTCTCCCGACTGTCGTCAAGACATCATTTGGTTGCTGCAATACGTCGATACGCATGGCTACGACCCGAAAAATCCTAATCAAGGCGGATTCATTGGTTGGGCGGCCTGGCATGCTAATCGTCATGATGCAGGCAAAGTGCCGTTTAATTTTTTACAGCAAGCTAATTCAAGCGTCTATGCGCCACAGGGGATCGTGCAAGGGTCAGCCAATGGCTTAATGAGTCAAGTGCTCAGCCACTACCTGGTGCCGCCACAGCAGTAGATTTTGCGGTTTGAGTCATGAAGGCTTCCTTTGTGAAAAAAACTGTGACGGTTTTATCTGGGTTATAGTCAGAGGGCATGGTGCCAGAGAGTTGTAAGGTAGCATGCGCTGCACCCATTGATTCAAACAGCATAAGGATGGTAAGCGCTTTCGCTGCAATCATTGCTTCAATAATGCCAGCAGTGTGTGTATATGGATGGGCCAGCAAACCAAGTATTGCAAAGTGCGAAGGGGTGAAAATTGTGATATAGTCAGTGCAAAAACCCGGTTTTTTGGCTTCAAGCAGAGCTTGTTCTAGTCGTATCAGATTATTCAGGCGCTCTGTTAGGCTCGGAGCGTTGAGTAATGCAAAATGATAATGTGAGCAGAGAGAAAAAGACATGGCTGTATAAGTTTTTAAAAAATATTTTTAATTTTATTAAATATTGATAAAAAAATCAAATCATTTTTCATTGATTATGGATCTTTAAACCAGGGCACCTCTAAAAATTCGAGTTTTTGGATTAGCGGCCTAAAAAAGCAAGCATAGCCGCGAAGCGGCGGCGCAATTTTTGCATTTATTTTTGATTTTATCGCTCAGACTGTGATTTTCTGAGCCTT
>JAJZUD010000044.1 GCA_021848625.1 Pseudomonadota bacterium | reverse complement strand
GATAGAAGCCCTCACCTCTGCTTGCCAGGGACAGCCTTTTAATCCCTTAGCAGTCTAATCCTTAAAACCCCTCAAAAATCTCCATTCAGCTGCTCAAAGCCCAGGGCTGAGTAGTTACTGGATTCGGGCTATATAATATGAATTTATTAGCGCCGATATACGGAGGATACTTTGCTAAAGGCACGATTAACATGCGCCCTGAGCAGGATGATGCTATTGCTTATTTAGGCGCAGGTCTCATTGCGCTTATTTTGATCGCAATCTTTTTAAGCAAAAGCCAATTCAAAAAACTAGCTCAAAAGTATTACAGCCTGCTCGTTATAGGCTTACTGTTTTTTATTTATGCGGTTTATGGCCATATAGACTGGGGCAAACATGAACTCATCAACTTACCCGCACTTCGCTTTTTTATTACCTATGATTTTCGCAGCAATGGCCGCTTTTTCTGGCCATGCACTTATATTTTACTTTGCTTCGCCCTCGTCACTGTATTGAAAAAAACACCAAAGACAGCCTGCTTTATTTTACCCTTATTGATCGTCGCCCAGATCTTCGACTTACACCCTTATTTCAAAAGCACCCAACAATCCCTCAACAGTGCCTTTCAGATTAGTGGCACTGCATCAACTGATACAGAGATTATGGCTAAAATGACCCAAAGCAAGCTTATTGTTTATTATCCCCGGTTAGGCTGCAATCAAATCAACGTCCAAGAGTACAATCTTTTAATTACAACACAAGAATTAGCATCTCGGACACATACACCAATGAATACAGCCTATACTGCACATGCAGGAGGAAAAAGAGAACGTAAAATTTGTGATGATGACAGCCCACGGTTTAATTACATTTATCCTCAATTATTGGTTTCTGACACAGACCGGCCGTCCCCAACCATGATTAATGTGCTACACTCTGACCCTACGAAATGTAAAATCATTGGCCAAGGTTATTATTGTTTATACTCTCCAATTGAATCGCATAAAAATTGATAGAATCAGCTACCAACCTCAATATAAATAACGAGCCTGAAACACAGGGGTATATTTAGTAGTACATCAAAAAATAAATATTTACAATTCCCTTAAAAACAAAGCCTACAAGCTACAATTAGAGTGTTCCTTCTCCAATCTTAGTATTCAACAACGTTCACTAACATCCATTCAGCCCATATCCAAAAAGGCTTTCAACCCATTTTATCGTTCAAAATCGTTCGCCAAAGTTCAGCAGCATCCGCAGCGGATTGATGAAGTCAGCAACTTACTTCGTCTTGCCTCCGCGATTATTGAGAAAGATCTCTATGTCACTCAAGTATTGCAGGCGTTAGCGGATACAAGAGACGGCTGTTTTAGCAGGCAGTGATACTCAATTAAAAATGGAGCCGCTATATCTGGCAAAAAAACACTTGCTAAATAAAAAATAATGTGATATCATAATAATACATTGATGAATTTGACCCATATCATGCTCGGCTTTCGATTTTTAAATGCGCATCATCACAATTCTTTGAGGTTAACCCTGCCTTAGGTGCCATATTGCATGAGCTCACTTCCCCTAAGTCAGGGGGAGTTTTTTTGAAGTGAGCTGCATTCAATTAATCACTCACTAAGGAGAAATAAAATGATAAGAGGAACAGGAAGAATTGCAGGTGTTGGGGTACGTGCAGAGCGTGAAGCCACATATCAGGCCGCATTAGCAAGTGGCAGTACGGATGCTAAAATTACAGCGGCATGCAGGCTCTACTTATTGATAACATATTTTCCAAAAAATGCACCGCTCGCCAGTCGCCTGCTGGCAGAATCTATGAAACTTGAAGCATTAGTTAATTATCTTGAAGAAGCATCTAACCGCATCAATAAAAGCGAAACAGGGCAATTTGCTTCTATTTTCAGAAGAGTCCTTCAAAGCATTTCAAATGATGGATCAGAAAAAACGCTGAAAGACAGAGGGCTAACTGCTTTATCTTTCTCTGCGCCAGCGCCCTAATTATTGTTGCCTAGGCGTTTTAGTCATTTTGCTCAATTGCTTGAAAGAAGCTTTACTCAATGCGTTGAGCAAACCACTATCTGATCGCGAGTTCCGCAGCATAGCGAGAACTGCTTGAGTAGGCAGTGGTACTCAATTGGAAATGGAGCCACTATAAACCAAAACATACGCGCCAAACATATTGCCCCGTGACCGCGGATATCGTATCATAACCCATCCTTGACAACGGACTTGATCGCTTAAGACAGGTACCTATGACTTTATCGCGCCTTGCACTTTGGACCGGCCTTGGCTCTGGCCTTGAATATTATGCCTTTATTAGCTTTGCCCTCCAGGCCAAGGTGATTGGGCTGCTGTTTTTTCATCAGAGTGCTACTGCGCTCGTAAATACGTTCCTGATCTTTGCCGTAGGCTCCTTGGTCACCTTATGCGGAGGCTTTTTTTTAGGCTGGCTTGGAGATCACTACGGCCGCAAAAAAATTTTACTCCTATCCATCAGCTTAATGACCTTCTCCACAGTCGCTATCGGACTTTTGCCCACCTCCCTTCCCTTTGGCTTATCTATTGCATTATTGGCCCTCTGCAGAATTGCACAAGGCGCCTCTGTCGGGGGCGAAATCCCGGGCGCCATCGTGTTTGTTTACGAACATGCTGAGCAAAAACAAATTGGTTTTTTACTCGGCTTACTTTTTTTGGGAGTCGGTTTAGGCGCAGGCATCAGCACCGGAGTGAATGCCGCACTCGCCGATTATTTTACCCCAGAGCAAATACTTCACTTTGCCTGGCGCATCCCTTTTTTATTAGCGTTATTTTTAGGTATTGCGGGCTATTATTTACGTCGCAATAGCTTGGAATCCGCACTCTTTTTACAACGCCCTCGCGAGAAAGCGCCGCTGCACCTTCGCCCGCTCGTTCAGGCAGTGGGCTTTGTTTTTTTTCCAGCCATTTTGGTATCGGTGGGCCTCTACCTGCCCAGCTATTGGATGATCAACTCTCATCAAAATAATACACATATTTTTATGGCCATGATGCTGGGTTTCTTGGCCACTGCGTTTTTGCTCCCACTTTTTGGCCACCTCGGCGATTACTGGAATCGAAAAAAACTCTACCTCTGCGGACTTGTTTTATCACTCCTTTGCCTGCCTTTGCTCATGCATCTTTTGGCTCTGGATAGCCTTTGGGGCTTGTATGGTTTTAATTTGCTCTATTACGGCCTGATTGTGATCATGGCATCCTGCTACCCAGCGATTTTAGCTGGGCTGTTTCCAGTACAAATCCGTTACCGCCTGGTTGCACTCAGTTATGCGGGCACTTACGCCCTTGCCGGGATTGCGCCATTTCTCTTGAGCCTTCTCATGCACCATTGGAATCACCCCTCAACCCTCCTCTATTTCCTGTTAATGACCGGAGCCCTCGGCTTGATTACAACAGGAGGATTATGATGAAAATTCTCCTTGGCATCACCGGGAGCATTGCTGCTTATAAAACGCCGGATTTAGTTCGTCAATTGCAAGAAGCTAGGCACGAAGTCAGAATCATTTTGAGCACCGCAGCTCAGGCTTTTATCACACCCCTAACCCTAGAAACTCTTGCATCTGGCGCAGTGTTCACCACACTTTTTGAACCCTCCATGCAGCACATTCAACTGGCTAAATGGGCAGATCTTTTTTTAATTGCACCTGCCACGGCGCATACTTTGGCTAAACTGGCCCACGGCTTGGCGGATGACCTTCTCACCAACACATACCTTGCCTGCCAGGCCCCGTTGTGGGTCGCCCCCGCTATGAATCAAGCCATGTGGCAACATCCCGCCACAGTGCAAAATGTCGCTCTGTTACGCCAACGCGGCACCTTCTTTTTAGGCCCAGAGCAGGGCATTCAGGCCTGTGGTGACACTGGACCTGGGCGCATGCTTGACCCCGAGGCCATCGTTGCACAACTCAGTCAGACTCAAAACTTACAAGGCTTGCGCATTTTGATCACAGCAGGGCCCACTGTCGAGGCAATTGATCCTGTGCGCTTTATCAGCAATCGCAGCTCCGGCAAAATGGGCTATGCGCTCGCTACCGCAGCGCAGAGACGCGGCGCGACGGTGACCCTTATCAGTGGCCCGACCGCTCTTCCCCCCCCAACAGACTGCCAGGTCATTCAGGTTAAAACTGCAGCCGAAATGTGGGCTGCCGTAGAACAGGCTCTACCTCATCAAGGCGTTTTCATTGCGACCGCAGCGGTTGCAGATTATGCCCCCATTCCACTGCCACAAAAATTAAAAAAAAGCGCTGACGCGCTTTCTCTTTCCTTAAAGCCGACGGTTGATATTCTCCAACAGGTCGGGCAATCAACGCCAAAGCCTTGGATCATCGGTTTTGCCGCGGAAAGCGAAAACCTTATAGAAAATGCGCGATGTAAACTGCTACAAAAAGGGGCTGATCTCATTGTAGCAAACGAAATTCACCATACTGACTATGGCTTTGATCATGATGACAACGAAGTGGTTTTAATATCAGCCAACCGCACTCAAAAGCTTGCCAAAGCCCATAAATCTGAGATTGCCAATCACATTTTAGATGAGGTTGCAAAACAGCATAAAAACATTTTATCCATACAAAACTTCCTTGCTCTGCAATAATCTTTTTGTTATAATCCTCACATAATTTAATTTTCAGGATACTGCCGCATGCTGGATCAAAACCTTGACCGAGAGGACTTCATTGCCTTTGTGCAACGCAAATTGGCAGAAGCTAATGTTACAGCCAAGCAAGCAGAGGCGTTGCTCAGCGTTGTGAGGATGCTCGAAGTCAAAGACCTCGAAGAATTTCTCATTATCATGCAACATAAAAAGCGTGATCAAGCGCGGGAATTAGCCGATTTCTTTTTAGAAATTCGTGAACGTTATGCTGCGGAGGAAAAAGAAATTGAAGCGTTGTTAGCAGTCGTGCAGACCTTCCCTCGATCATTTGAGTGGCCTGAAGTGGTTGATAAGCTGCATTTTGTTCACATGCCTGAACTGCCACACTTTGACTTGACTGAGGTGGAACTCAAAAATTCCATGCAGATTGTAGATCAGTACTTGGATGCTTTAGAACAAGATCCCACAAAGAAAGAGGCTTTGACACAACTCGCCGAAAAATGCCGTATGTTGAAAGCAGAACATGCCGCTTACCAGGAAACAGAAGCCCCTGCAGTCACTGTGGCTGCACCAGCCTCGATGCAAGCTGCTCTGCCTGCTCACATCAAAGAAAAACGCGAGGAAATTCGCCAAGAATTGGCTGTCATGAAAAAACAAGATCGCGCTTTCGAGCATTTCTTGCACGCTTTATCTCATTTGTCCCATTTCACCCAGATACAAGTCAAACACCCGCACCAGCCAGAGCATCCCATGGCGCAACGCTTCAAGCAGCGTACAAACGCATTTTCGGATCTTTTTGGCTTTCTTGACTACCCTCCACATTTTAGCTTGCCCTATAGCCAAAACTCATTATACGGTCTGCCCCCCTCAAAGGTCATTGCTCCGGTTTTTGAACGGCACCTGTAATTAATGGCTGTTCAGGTCCAAATCACCGACAGCTTATATCGCTATATTTTGAACCATTCGCTGCGTGAACCTCCGCTCTTGGCTGAATTACGCGCGGCTACTTTACAAACCCCACATGCGCAAATGTTATCCGCTGCCGATGAAGTACAGTTTATTGTCATGCTGCAGAAACTCATTCAAGCTAAAAAAATCATCGAAGTGGGTGTATTCACGGGTTATACGACTTTGGCCATGGCCATGCATCTTCCTAAAGACGGGCGATTGGCTGCCTGTGATATTTCAGCAGAATGGGTGCAAATCGGCCGACCTTTTTGGCAACAGGCTGGTGTAGAGGCGCTGATTGACTTTCGTCTGGGTCCTGCTCATGACAGCTTGGAACATTTGATTACCACAGAAGCGGGCTCGTTTGACTTAATTTATATCGATGCCGATAAACAAGGCTATGCGGGCTATTATGAACAAAGCTTGCGATTGATTCGCCAAGGCGGCCTCATTTTGCTAGATAATTTGCTCCAAAAAGGCCGCGTTGCGGATCTAACCAATCAAAACCCTTCCGTTGTGCATATTCGTGAGCTCACTCAGCGACTGCATACTGACCCGCGCATTGATTTTTCGCTCTTACCTCTTGCAGATGGCCTGGGGATTTGTGTGCGCCGCAACTAAAGTCGCACAAGTTGCTGTACCGGTCACATTGACTGTCGTCCTCACCATATCGATCACTTTATCAATCCCCACGACCATAGCAAGCCCTGCAAAGGGCAACCCGACACTTGATAACACGACCATGGCCATGACCGAAGCAGTGCCAGGAACCCCTGCTGTACCAATGGTTGCAATGGCACAGGTGATAATAATCACTGCATATTGCGCCCAGCCCAAGTGAATATGGAATAAGGCCGCAGTGAAAAGCGCCACCACTGCCGGGTAAATTGCCCCACACCCATCCATTTTCATGGTGGCACCAAGAGGCGTGACAAAGGACACCACCTGCTCCGGCAGACCCATTCGCTCGGTTAAAGTGCTCATGGTCACCGGCAAGGTACCCAAACTTGAGGAAGTCGTAAACGCAGTCAACATGCAAGGCCAAATCGCTTTAAAATAGCGCCAAGGGCTTATCCGCACAATGCTCATGATCAAAATCGCATATACACACAGCTGTAAAAAACATCCAAAATAAACCGTGAGAATAAAAGATACAAAAGGCAGCAGCCCGCGCAGGCCATATTGCATCGTCACCTGCGCAATTAAAGCAAAAATACCAATCGGCGCCAGGCGAATCACCCAACGGGTTATTTTAAACATGACCAATGAAAAAGCACTAAAAAATTCACGTACAGGACGTGCCTCTTTGCCGACTAAAGCCAAAGCAATCCCAAACATCACCGCAAAAATAATCACTGGAATAATGGCCCCAGAAGCAGCTTGACTCACCAAATTGCCGGGCAGCATATTTAAAAGAATTTGCATGAAAGGTGGAACGGAATCCAATGGCTGGGCCGCCTCGCCACCAAAATGCGCACCAGGATGCAGCAGGAGTGCCGCCCCCACTCCAATCGATGCCGCAATCAACGCAGTTATAATAAACCACATTAAAGTGCGGAATCCCAGGCGTTGAATATGCGCTGTATCCTCAATTTGTGCAAAACTGGTCACAATCAACGGAAAGGTGAGAGGCAGAATAATCATCTTCAACAATTGGATAAACGCTGCACCTAAAGGGGCAACCCAAGACACAATCTGCGCGGGGACCGTCATGCCAAATATCGCCCCAAGCAACAAGGCCAATAAGCACTGCGTGCCAAAACCCAATTTTTTCATGATTCGCCCTTGATGTTTTTAAATCGATATCGCCATTATACTATACCCATCACTGTTGAAGGTACTGGAAAAACAGGATAAAAATGACTGGAAAAAGCTAAGGAAATTTGGTAGAAATAGCATATGGAGGACTCTATGCAAATCAACTCTTTTAAAAAAATCGCGATCATTTCTTGTTTGGCACTACCTTCCACTATGCTTTCTGCCGCACATGCGGGAGGGCATATGGCCGGAACGCGGATTACAGCGACTCAAGAAAATTCAAATGCAATTCCAGTCACCTCTGTGAATACACGGATCACCGAACAGCTTGCGCTTCATGTGACGCAAGTCGGACTTCCCATGCAGGATGCACTTGTTTTATCTGACCTGGCTATGACCTTTGCTAATTTACAAATCTCTATGCGTGACATGCAAACAGAGCTGATGACAGGGCAAGCAACACAAGATGAGGAGGCTGCCCTCATGAACCAAGCTCGTGCCACTGAACTCAATGAGCAAATCCAATTAGCCAATACACAGCTCAACGAAGTACTCTCTGAGATGAATGCAACGATTGTCTCTGCTGGCAATGTTTTGGCTAGCATGAACAAGATTTCTCACTGAGTCCCGCAATAAATTATGGCGATTCTATTGTGAGTGGATCATGCTGCCTGCTCAAACAGTCCTCGCTGCGCTGCGGAACTCGCGACCAGCAATGCTCCACTCACAATAGAATCGCTATAATTTATTGATTTTATTGCGCAAATAGGGAAGCAAATCCAATGCAAGCATACCCAATAAGCCTTCCCTCTTAGCACACTCGTCCCCTGCCATCGCATGCAGCGTGGCCCCTAAATAAGCCGCTTCATTCAAGTCGATATCTTGAGCAACAAGCCCTGCAATGACGCCAGTTAAAACATCGCCCATTCCCGCAGAGGCCATGCCAGGATTGCCTGCCTGCACCGTCTCAACAGACTGTTGACTCACCACTAAAGTTTTTGCGCCTTTCAAAACAACCACAGCGCCATATCGTTTTTGCAGTTCTTGGGCTGCGGCCACTTTATCTCTTTGCACTTGCTGTGGAGTCAAATCTAATAAAATAGCCGCTTCCCCAACATGTGGAGTTAAAATCCACTGGGGGTGTTTCCCAATTTTTGGCTTAATGATAGCTAATGCTCCTGCATCAATCACCATAGGCAAGTGGGTTTGCTGCAACAACATTTCTACACCCTCTACACACCAATGATCTTGAGTTAAACCGGGCCCCACAGCCAGTACTTTCGCTTTTTTAACCAGGGCAGAGAGCTGGTGCATCTCTTCAATACCGTGACAAATCATTTCCGGACGACTCATCGCAATTGCATCAGCATGAGCAGGATGCGTAGCCAAAATCACCATTCCCGCACCGGCACGCAAGCATCCTTCAGCACATAATCTTGCAGCACCTGGCATACCTTTATGCCCCGCAAAAATGAAAACGGGGCCAAAATCATATTTATTGGCATCAAGAGCTCGTGCTGACAGTTTTTTGAGCTTTGAATTGTCCACCTTTTCTCATCTTTTTTATCATGATAAAGGGATCATATCAGCGTCCTTGCGACTTGTCTAACCGCTATAACTATGATCTTAAGAAACTTTTGATTCACTTGTTTCGTTTGTTTTGAAGGAACCTATCATGCCGACACTAAGCCACCGCCAAGAGGATACTTTAACGCTCAGCGCTCAAAAATGTTGACAACGCTTAATAACCGCCATAATATCGAACTGCAAACACTGTTGAGGAGCATAACAAATGCGTCGCAAATTTCTCCTTTTAATCATCATGACAAGCCTATTCTCTATAGGCTTTGCAGCCCCACAACCCTCCCACGCTTCTGATGCCGGACTGATAGGGAATGCTGGAACCGGTGGAAATGGCGGGAATCCAGGACTGATAGGGAATGGTGGAGCTGGCTACGATACAGTGAGTGACAAAAAGACTGAAAGCACCCAACATGCCCAAAACCATAGTGCAGGACGCACACATTCAGCCCACTCACATCATTAAGGACGAGTTAATTTTTTAGCTTAACGGCTTAAAACTCCGCGTGTACTTAGCTCCTTTACCTTCGCAGTGCTCCTGGTAACGTTTTTCCAGATTGTTGGTGTAGCCGGTATAGGAACCACCGTTAGCGCATTCCAAAATATAAACCCAAAACCCAGTGCTCCATTCTTCATCATGATATTGTGCATAAAGCGTTTGGCCTGGCTTATTCCCAAAACAACGGTTTTTAATTGCTGGCATTATGAGCCTATGAATTTAAAGCAGCAAAACAGGCATCCTGTTCCGCCAATGCGTTCATCACAATTTGCGTCGTCTGGGCGACGATCGCATCATTGGGTTTTGCACTCTTTTGGCTGCTGACAGTATAAATTGCTAAAACAATGGGTTTGCATAAGGGCGACCAGAGGAGGCCAATATCATTCGCAACGCCATAACTGCCTGATCCTGTTTTATCAGCGATCGTCCAACCAATTGGCACTCCCGAGCGCATCCTTTTGTAGCTCGTTGTATTAGCCATCATCCAGGCAACCAGCTCTGCACGCTGTGACTTACTTAAGGCATTCCCTAAAATTAACTTCTGAAGGCTGATCGCCATATCTTTAGGCGTGACAGTATCATCTGGATTATTGGGGTCTGAATTGAGGGCACGCTCATCATGTTCCATATTAAAACTTTGATTGCCAATCGAATGGGCATAGCGTGTGACTGCAACGGGGCCACCAACTTCTTTGATAATCAAATTAGCGGCTGGATTATCGCTATAACTCATCGCCGCAGCAGACAAAGCCTCCAGAGTCATTCCACTCCCAAGGTATTTTCCGGTAATGGGGTGCCAAGTCATTAAATCACTCTCAGTATAATGAATCTTTTTCTGCATTAATCCTGACTTGCTATTACTTTGCTTCAATAACGCAGCGACATCCAGCAATTTAGACGTGCTTTGAAATGGAAAACGTTGATCAGCTCGATAAGCAATGACCTGCCCATTTCCCGTATTGATTGCATAGACCCCGATTTGCCCATCGAAACTTGTTTCCAGTTGGGATAATGGTTGTGATACAGGATCAACTGCAGGAGATGGGCTTGCCTCCACCTTCGTCACAAAGCTATTAGCAAGTAGTATGCCTGACAAGGCTAACAAAATAGGTTTAATCTTCATCACAGTCTCCATCAAAATGAAAGCCCTATTTTGGAAGGGATCCCCTCACTTTGCAAGCTCACGCTTTCTCGCTAAGATAATTCCAAATCATGAAACAAGTTTAGGATATCAGCATGCGTAAAGTCTTTTGGGATAATCCTTATCAAACTGAACTTTCAACCACGATCACCGAGGTCGATGAAAACAAAGTGTTGTGCCAAGAAACCATCGCTTTTTCATTTTGTGGTGGACAGGAAAGTGACTCAGGAGAAATTGACGGCTATCCTATTTTAGACTCAGAAATGATCGGCAATTTGATTTACTATACGCTTCCGGCTGATCATACTTTGAAAGTGGGTGACGCAGTACAAATGAAAATCCATTGGCCCCGTCGTCATGCCTTAATGCGCCTTCACTTTGCAGCAGAATTGATTTTGGAAATCGTGACGCAAACGCTCCACCTCAAAAAAATCGGCGCCCATATTTCAGAGCAAAAAGCTCGCATTGACTTTGTGACCAGTGAAAACATATCTCAGCATTTTGAGGCTATTCTTCAAGCTTACAATGCGATTATCGAAAAGGACCTCCCCATTGAAAAAGATTTTGAAGATGAACCCACCCAAAGACGCTACTGGAAAATCGATGGCTTTGCCAAAGTTCCCTGTGGCGGCACGCATGTCAAATCCACTGCTGAAGTCGGCTATGTTAACTTAAAGCGCGTCAATATCGGTGGCGGCAAAGAACGAATTGAAATTAAATTGCAGGCGCCTTCATGAAAACCCTCCACCGCATTCCTGAAGCTATCCATCACATCGCGCCAGATGGCGCTGAAGTGCGTGAGCTCTTAGAAAATGAGCATGGTGGTATTGCCCATTGTCGATTCCCTGCAGGCAAAACCTCTCTGACCACCCAACACAAAACCGTGAGTGAATTCTGGCATATTTTATCGGGCGAAGGTGAAATCTGGCGGCAAAAGCAGGGCGTAGAAGACATCACTCGTTTGGTGCCAGGCCTAACTTTGGAAATTGCCGTGGGAACAACCTTTCAATACCGTAGCCACGCAGATTTGGATTTTATTATAGTCACCATGCCACCCTGGTCTGGGCTGGATGAAGCCATCATGATTGATCAAGAAAAATGGAGTCCCACATGAATACACTACCCAAAATCCCAGAGGACTATCAGCACACCTCACCAGCCGGTGCTGAAGTCCGCTTATTGATGAACAATCACTTGGGTGGTATAGCGCATTGTACCTTAAGGGCAGGTAAAATCACGCGCGCTGTTCAGCACAAAACAGTCAGCGAATTTTGGCATGTCTTATCAGGTAAAGGAGCTATTTGGCGGAAAATGAATGGACATGAAGAAATTACCTCTTTAGAAACTGGTGTCACAATTGATATTCCAGTTGGCGCTCAATTCCAATATCGCAGTGAAACTACAACTGATTTGGTTTTTCTTTGTGTAACTATGCCCCCTTGGTCGGGTGCAGATGAGGCAAAAATTATTGATCAGGGTGCTTGGACGCCAACTTAAGGGAAGTAAATCATGACAAAACCACTCATTATCATCACAGGAGCCAGTTCAGGCATTGGCGCGGGACTCGCTCAAGCCTTTTCAAAAGCCGGTTATCCGCTAGGATTATTAGCCCGTAATCTGACTGCCATGGAAGCATTAAATTTACCCAATACTCGTTGCGTTGAAACTGATGTGACGGACATTGATCAGGTCAAAGCCGCAATTCAAAAAGCTGAAGAGCACTTTGGCCCAACAGAATGCCTGATCAATAATGCTGGCTTTGGCAAGGGTGGTGACTTTACTGAGGTCTCACATCAGGATCATCAAACGATGATTGAAGTCAACATCCTATGCGGCCACTAAAGCTGCAGTCAAAAGCTTGAGTGAATCCCTGCGTATGGCCAATGCCAAATATGGAATTCGCATTTGCAATCTGGCTCCTGCAAAAATTCAAACCCTATTGATGATTTCATCAGGCTTAAATCCAGAACAGATTATTTCGGTTGAAAGCGTCGCCAATACGGTCTTATGGATGTTTGAACAACCGCAAGGCGTATGTATTCGTGATTTGGTGATTGCACCTACTTATTATGAACTATAAAATAGGCTTTTTATCTCTCAACCCCTAAAAATAAGGCCTCTACACGAAATGAAAGTAACGCTGAACAATAAAACGTATACCCTCAAAAGCGCCTATCAGAAAGATGAGAAAAGCCGCAAAGCCTTTAATCAACTCGCTGTAAAAACCTTTGACCTTTCTTTTGAAGACTGGTATCAAGCAAGCTATTGGAATGAACGCTATCGCCCTTACACTTTGTTTGAAGAGGGAAAGGCCATTGCCAATGCCTCGATTAATTTGATGGATTTTAAGATCAATGATGCGATCCAGCGTTTTATCCAAATTGGCACGGTGATGACTGATGTAGCTTACCGGAACCAAGGCTTAAGTCGCTTCCTAATGGAAACTATCCTCAAGAAATGAATGCCTCAATGTGATCTGATTTACCTCTACGCAAATCCCTCCGCACTTGAATTTTACCCCAAACTGGGATTCACTATTGAAACCATTCCGGCATTTGTTTGGCATTGAGGATTTCAACTGTTTTGTAGCGACTGGTTTCACCCAATCGGACAGTCACGTTAGACTTTTTCACGCCAAATTCTTCAGCTAGAAATTCGCATAAGGCTTGATTGGCCTTACCGTCTACAGGCGGGGCTTTCACACGAACTCTAATACGATCATCATATTCACCATCGATGCATGTCTTTTTGGAACCTGGCTGTACGTATAGTAACAGCGTCAACAAAGTAGTTCTTCCTGTGGCATAATAGCCCATCACTATAATCATTCACTCATTATGCCACAGCTGAATCAAAAACCAGACTTACAACTCGAAACTGAACGCCTGATTCTCCGCGAATGGAAAGACACCGATATTCCTTTGTTCATCGCCATGAACCAAGATCCACGCGTCATAGAGTTTTTTCCAGCTCTTCGTACTCCGCAAGAATCCAAAGATGGCGTGGAATGGCATCGCCGTCATTTTAAAGAACATGGCTTTTGCTGTTATGCGTTTGAACTCAAAGCAACACCGCACAAGATTATTTTAAGTCTCGCTGACCCAAAAATCGTTTGAATTTGCAATGACCTTAACCCTGAGCTTAAGCCGTTAGTTTTAGAACGGGCCAGTGAAGGCGAAATTGGCAGCTCTTGGAACAATGTCTGGGACAATTTTAAATTAGCGATGCCTGTTTCTGAACTCACTTTTCCAGGCTTTTCACTGGAACATTTTCACTCCGAACACTTCATGACTAAAACAGAAATCATCAGCACACTGAAGGCCTATACGATATTCAAAAAGATTCACATTCTCTTCAATCAAAATGTATTGCAAATTCATCAGGATAAAGACGGCTATCGGGTGGAAATGAGTGGCGATCAATCTTATTACGCCAAGCGGGTGGTGCTCTGTACTGGCCCACGCAGTATACCGAAATTTCCGCATTATTTTGCTGCAATCTCTTCCAGTCAGATTTTGCATAGCGCTCACTATAAATCCTTTGAGTCTTTGGGTTCACCTGAACGAGTCTTGGTCATTGGCAGTGGTCTCTCTGCAAGGCAAATTGCGCTGGACTTAAAGCAATCAGGCTGTCCGGATGTCAGCCTCTCAAGTAAATTGTCTGAGGAGGCTTTTAAACAAGTCAATGCGCACCTCTCCACCGCCCATCTCCCTTCAGAAACAACACTCATGATGGAGAAAATAATCCTTAAAAAAGAAATTATCGCGCTTGAGAAGGGCCATTTTGTCTATGCAGATGGCAGCTGTGAACCTATTCATGCTTATCAACGCATCATTTGTGCAACAGGATACCACTTTCAACTCCCTCTGATCGCAGGCTTACATACTCAAGGTGCTTTTCTTTTTCATCATCAAGGTGAAACACGACTTCCGGGCATTCATATCATGGGGATCCCCAGCTCTGGCAGTACAAAACGAACCGTTACCCTGACTGAGGCTGCGATAGAAGCCCAAGCACTGGCTGCAAAAATAGTTGTAGAAATCGCCAAAGAAGCACAAGCCAAAATCAGTTGCAAGTTGTAGCTTTGTGAAAACTCTATGATAGAATGCTCGAAATTTTTATGAATCCCCTGAGGCAGAGACTCATGCTCAAACCAGATTTATTTTGCTTCTTTTCGGGCTTTGCTCATCGTGATATTGAGCTTGTAGAGCGGACTGATGACCCTTTGCTTAAAACAATCAACTTCGACTGCCTGAATCATGGTACGCATCCTGTATTGACAGGAGATTATATTCAATTGGATGGCGTTTTATTTAGCGTTGTTGCTCACTCCGAAACTTCTTTTAAAGCCTGTACTACATTTGAATTAGCTGAACCCACTTCTATTCAAAAATCTAGTGCTGGAAGTCGCTTGACCCTTGGCATTCTTGCAGAGCAGGACATCGATCACCCCGATTTATGGATGCTTCAACCCTCAGCAGCAAGCCAGGTCACATACCAAAGCTGTTCTATTTTGCCAGGGCATGAACACACACTCAAAATGGATTTTATGGCTCAACCCCAACTTACTTCGGCAATTACAGAAGGTGGCCATTTAGGCCTAGCCGGTTCAAGCCTCACGGCGAGAGAAGTCAGTCACACAGCAAGCCATCTTTTTTTCTCTGTTTACTGCGGGCGTGAAACGAGAGAACATTCGCAACTGAATGCCAGCCTGCCACCTGGCACAGAAATAAATATCACAGAAGCTGCTGGAATTTATCACTCGCCTGGACCCGCTTCGATATAATGATTCTGTTTAGGCAATTGATTGAGCAAATCCCAGCATGTAAATCGATAAAGTCCATTGTGCTGCGTGGTTGTTGGAATGCAGATCAATTGCAATGGCTGGAAGTGAAGGCAAATAGAGGTCTGAGGTCAATTGGCCCAAAGAAGAGACCAATACCATGAGCACAAAAATCAATTTTTCACGCGATCCTATTTTAGATATAGTTTCATCCCCTCATGCGTGGCCTCAAAGCCCAGACGCTCATAAAACTGCTTCATTTTAATCCAACTCATGCGCTTTTCTAGTTTCCGCCAAATCATAAATTGAGCGCGCTTCGACTAAGAGTCCATTTTCAACTTTTCCTAATACGGTCTCCCATACCCAACTTTGACATTTACAACATGAGAATGGCGTAAACAAAGGCTTGCAGAAGATCAAAAAGTCATACTTGTCACTACAAGTTCTTTTTTGTGAGTCGATCAGCAATAATGCTTAACGACGGCTA
>JAJZUD010000110.1 GCA_021848625.1 Pseudomonadota bacterium | reverse complement strand
TGATTCTTCAGGCTCACCTTTTGGGTGACCCTTCCTCTTCCGTTTACTGCCCATGCAATCCCTCTATCTTCGTCATTGCCGAGCATTATCGCATATTTTAAATTCCGCTAAACGCCGTTTTTAGGTTCATCGATGACCAGGAGGCTCAATTGCTCATAATATTTGAGTCTTCGCCTAAAAGCCATATTCCCATCTTGGGCTGAGAGATCACTCAAGAGATGGCTCGCAGTGGTGAAGAGGACACTCTGCCCTTTCAATGCAGCCTGATAGGCAATGTTACAGGCGATGGTGGTTTTGCCGACGCCGTTTGGCCCCAGCAGAATGGGATTAATCGCATCGGTTAAAAAATTCAGATGCATGAGTTCTTCTATGGCTTCACGATCACATTTGGAAGGCCACTGCCAATTAAAATCAGAGATCGGTTTAAATCGGGGCAGTCGCGCTTGTCTGAGACGCCGCTCAAGGCCTCGCTGCTGCCTTTCGGTCTCCTCCCATTCAATTAGAGTGGGGAGCCAGAGTTCATTTCCAGGCTCAGTCCAATGGGCGATGACGCCGTGCAGTTTAAGTGCCTTGGCGCGAGTGAGTAAAATATCTTGTGTCATGCGTTTTTCTCCTGATTGACGGGTTGATACAGTGCAAGATCATGCGGCCTCACAGAGAGTTGCTGCATTTTTTGATCCTGCAAATGAATACTGACTCTGGGCACATCCTCTTCGATGAATCTGTCGAGGGCCTGTCTGACTGCATTGAGATGAGGAACGCCTTTTTGATACGCCTCCTCCATAGCACGGTTTAAAAGGGTTGCCCCATAGGATTCCAAAAGCTTGGTCAAATTGCGCTTCATGGATCCGAGCGTATATCCTCGATTTGCTGCTTCGATCAGAAACGCTTTGGCTACCGGCAGGGCAGCGATCAACTGGTCACAATTGCGCTGATCACGTGCAGCCTCCTTACGTTCTACCAAGACCTGGATGTGCAGAGGATCCTCAATCTGCTGAGATTTGTCATAACTGCGTTTGTGGGTTGCAACAATACTTTCTCCATCCAGAATGATCACCTCAACCGTTTTGCCAATCACCGTCAGGGTTTTGCGGACACAAGTATGCGGGACGGAGTAGTCATTGAGGTCATAGCGCACATACGGTGTTTTACCGACTGCAACCGCTATTCGTTCATCGGTTGGATGGAGATCACTGTCTACGCTTCGTCACTAATTTCTGTCTTGACTTTCGGCACCACCTTAAGCATCCTGATCTTTGGGAGAAGGATGGAGTGACTCATAGTGGAATGGGATAATTTTCTAATTTTTTTGATTTGCTTATCGGTTTTTAGCGGTATTTTTTTAGGATGGCGGCGTACTTTTTATTCATTCCTAATCTGGGTTTTGATGTTAGTGCTCTTGTTTTGCTTTGGTCCAGCGCTAGAAGGATATTTTGAATCTTTACATTCTTTTTCAGTTCATGGAATGGGCGGTAGTGGAGATATTGCTCTAAAATATTTCTTCTTATGTGTCCTTGCTGTAGCATTATTGAGTGATTTTTTAATTCAATGTTTTATTCACAAGGGGCAACTGCTAAAATCACGAGCAAAGAATTACCTCTATGGGGCCTTGCTAGGCGGCGGGAGAGGCGTCCTGATTTACATGGTCTGGGGATGGATTTCTTTGCTTCATGGTAGCCAATAGTCAACAGCCTACTGAGCTTTTGTTTGCTCTGCCCGCGCGCGCCCTTAATCCGCCATCAAAATAAATAAATTCTCCTATTTCATCTTAATAATCAGAGTGTTATAATTGATTTGTGAAAACCAAAAAAGCACCTGACAGGTGAAATCAAGGGTGCCATTGCTGCGGCGAATCTCTACAGTCTGATTGAAAGCGCCAAACTCTATGGCCTCAAGGTGTTTGATTACCTCAAATTCATCTTTACCGAGCTTCCCAATGCCGATACCCCTCGAAAACTGGAACAGCTTCTGCCCCGCTACGCTCAACAACATCTCCCAAAAATCCAAAAGCCCAAATCAATTTAGTGTAGCCCTCTACTTTCCTAAATCGTAGGTGTAATTCGTGGAGCGGTTACCCTTCAAAAGCCTCGACATTTATACAGGGGAAATGTCGCATGAGATGGCTTAACTTGTCAATCAGCATGCAAAAATGACCCCGTAAAGGGGTAAAACAGCATTGAAAAATGACCCCCTTCTGAATATGTAAAAATACCGCTTTTGGAAAGCGGGAGAAGAAGGAGTGTTAGTAGTGGAAAGCGTTAACAAAGTTCGTCTAAAATATCACCGCAAAGGTGAAACAATTAAAGGGATAGTCAGGAGTACGGGATTATCCAGAAATACGATACGCAAGTATTTACGGAATAATAAGACCCATCCCAAATATCAGCGAACAGTGATTCATGCACCGAAGCTGGGTGATTTTAAAGAGATTCTGCATGGATGGCTGCTTGATGAATCTAAGCTACCCAAGAAGGAGCGCTCTGATGCCACCCAGTTATTTGAGAAGCTGCAGGGCTGTGGCTATCTGGGTGCATACGATCAGGTTCAGCGGTATGCAAAGGCATTTAAACAAGGAACCCATTTATCAAACCAGGTCTTTATTCCATTAGCTTTTGAGCCTGGAGAAGCCTATCAATTTGACTGGAGCGAAGAGCATGTTGAGCTGAAGGGGCTGATTCATAAAGTTCACGTTGCGCATTTTAGGCTGTGTTATAGCCGCAAGAGTTTTATTGCTGTGTATTGGCGGGAATCTCAGGAGATGCTCTTTGATGCGCATATCCGGGCCTTTGAGTACTTTGGAGGGGTGCCATTACGAGGCCCAGAGCTAAAGATCGTGCGGTGAAGTGTAGTCTTGAGGGTTCAAACTGGGAAATCTTTAATGTTTTCATCGTAAACATCTTGTGCATCAGCCAGAGATAATTTTGAATAGACCTCAAGAGATT
>JAJZUD010000001.1 GCA_021848625.1 Pseudomonadota bacterium | reverse complement strand
CTCCTCAGGTATGTCACCCGCTTTGATTTGTTCGTTCTCATCTTTATTGTTGCGCTGCTTTGGCACTTCAACAAAGCTGGCATCAATGAGCTGTCCGCCTCGGGCGGCAAAGCCCGCCCCGCATCCCGCGATCGCCACTAAGCTCGCTAAAAAGCGTGGCCCCACTCTTACTGCATTGCTTAGGGATGAGGCTTCACCCCCTGTGGATGTCGCCAGCCCCCCAAGTCCTGAACCTAAACCTTGCAAAAAACGGGCTGTGGCAACAAGGAAAGCAAATGGATCCTTAAGCGTTTTTAATGTCGTCCACAGACATACAATTTCTATTTCTTTATACAAAAACATCATGCGCATCATCCCAAAGTGGATCAATCAGGACAACGTCTCAAAAAATTTAGTGGAAAACGAGTTAGTGGAAATACTGACACATCCCCCCACCTTAATCACCTGTGTAATTTTAAGAGGGAATCATCTTGACATGCTAACAGAGGAATCATTAAAAAAAATATTAGCCGCGATCCCATCTTCAGCGACCACTTTAGATCTAGCTATGAATGCTCTTGGCAATCTAACTGGGGAGGCATTAGGAAGCGTATTGGCTGCCATCCCCCGTTCAGTGACTTCTTTAGATTTAGCCTGGAATGATCTTGGCAAGCTAAGCTGGGCACAATTAGTAGCCGTATTTGCCGCTATCCCCGACTCAGTGACTTCTTTAAATTTAACTCATAATAAGCTTGGCAAACTCACTGGAGCACAATTGGCAAGCGCATTTGCCGCCATTCCCCATTCGGTAACTTCTTTAACTTTATCTGGAAATTATTTTTTCGAACTCGCCACGGCAGAATTGGCAAGAGCGCTCGCCGCGATCCCACCCCTGGTGACTTCTTTAACTTTATCTTTTAATTTTCCTGGCAAGCTATGTGGGGTAGAATTGGCAGCCATATTAGCCGCGATCCCCCGCTCAGTGACTTCTTTGGATTTATCCTGGAATTTCCTTGGCAAACTCACCAAGGTAGAATTGACAGCCGTGCTGGCTGCTATTCCACCTTCAGTGACTTCTTTAGATTTAAGATATAATCGCTTTGAGACAACCCCAGAGGCAGATTTAATCGCAATAAGGAAAGCCATACCCCCTACTGTTGTAACGCTGTATGCAGACTTTCCAAAAAAGAAAGACCTTGCCAGCCCTCCCAAACACGCCAAAGATAATAAATTACATCACATGATGGAACCGATGGCCCGAAGAACAACGCCTGAGATAACGACTTTTCGTAATGCATCATCCTCCGATACTGATCCCTGTGACGCTGCTGATGAAGATGCGTTTGAAATGAGCCTCTGAGAGAGCGACCGTACTCTAGCTTGACAGAAGCCCACTTTTTCTCAACAATGCATGCATGAGTCTATAATCCTCCGTCCATGACTGTCTTGTTTCTCGCTTTGCGTGCGCTGGTTTTTTACCTCATTCTTGCGCTTTCTGTCGTTGTCTTTAGCCTCGCATTATATATCCTTCTTCCCCTGCCTTTTCACTGGGGACGCAAACAAATTCCGGGCTTATGGTCGCATTTTATCCGCAATGTTGGCCGCTTTGTTTGTGGCTTGCGTTATGAAATCAGCGGCACTGAAAATATCCCCGCAACCCCAGTTGTTTTTTTAGTGAAACATCAGTCCGCTTGGGAAACCATGGCCCTCCCCGCCTCTCTGCCTCCAATCAGCGTCGTTTGCAAAGAGGCTTTGCTGAATATCCCCATCTTTGGCTGGTCGATCCGCATTGCGCGCGCCATCCCGATTAATCGCAGTGCGGGGGTGAGCGCTTTTAAAAAAGTCATTCAGATTGGACAGGCGCGCTTGCAGGAAGGTTTATCCGTTTTAATTTTCCCCGAAGGCACACGTGTTGCCCCGCGGGAACATCCCCGTTTTCACAAGACCGGCGTCCTCTTAGCACTCAATGCGGGCGTGCCGATTATTCCCATTGCCCATAACTCGGGGCTTTTATGGCGTCGGAACGAATTTATCAAACGGCCAGGCTTGATTCGCGTGGTGGTAGGCCCTGCCATTGACACTCACAATAAAACACCTGAAATGGTGAATGAGGCAGTCCACGCCTGGATGCAAACTCAAATGGAACAACTGGAACAATAGGAGCTTTTTATGAAAAAATGCTTGGCAACGGCCTTTGCAATAGGTACTTTATTGACTCACGCTTGTATTTTTGCTACGGCCAACGACATCGTCGGCTATTGGAAAACCATTGACGATCACACCCATCAACCCAAAGCGGTGATGCAAATTTATACCCAAAACAATCTCATTTATGGCAAAGTGGTGCGCGGTTATCCCATCAATGGCGTGGTCCCTCACGAAACCTGCCCCAACTGCCCAGCGCCCTTCACCAATCAACCGGTCAACGGCATGCAGGTCATGTGGGATCTCCACTACAATCCCCAAACAGGCGATTATGAAGGCGGCAAAATTCTAGACCCTGAAGCGGGCCACATTTATCATGTCATGCTCACCCCAGCTAAAGACGGTCAAAGCCTACAAGTTCGAGGCTATATTGGCATCCCCTTAATTGGCCGCACCCAAACTTGGTATCGCCTTGCATCCTCATAAAAAATAATTTATGTTAAAAATATATTGATATTTAATATTTTCTATAATATAATGTCTCTGTTCAATAATAATAACAAGGAGACAGAAATGGCTTTTAAACCTACTTTAACACCCGTCCCAGAGGACCTTAAGAGCGCCACCAGAGCACAAAAAAACGCCTTTATGGCTTGTTTCCCCGGGGCTACCGACTTTGATTTAGCCGAGTGGTATAAGGGTGAGAGTAACGCTACAAATTCCGGCTCCGGACGTTGTACTCCAAGCCCTGCCAGTATTGCTGCAGCACTTCCAACAGTTGCACCAGCACAAGAAGGTGTCTGGAATACAGCAGGATCTGTTATGTCCCATGTAGTACGGCGAGACAGGGCTGCTGCCTTCGATACCGCTGACCCCACTATTCCTCCGCAGCCTTAGCCTACAACATAGCTAAGCGTTCCAAATACGCCTGATGTAGCGCCAATTCCTCGGGACTGGCTATCACCAAAGGCAAATCGTAGGAAGCCTGCAGTTGATTTAACAGCTGCGGGCTTTCTGCTTTATGGTGGGTAGAAGGCTCAGATTCAGCAAAAAGCTGCTCCTGCCCCCCGGTCATTGCAAGATACACTTGCGCCAAAATCTCCGCATCCAGCAAAGCCCCATGCAATTCCCGATGCTGATTATTAATCTCATAACGCTTACATAACGCATCGAGGGAATTACGCTGCCCAGGATGCATCTTGCGCGCTAACTCCAGCGTATCAACGACTTCACAATGATCGCGAATGACCCCATAGGGATTGCGACGTAAAAGGGACAATTCATAATCCAAAAAGCCTAAATCAAATTCGGCATTATGAATAATCAGCTCTGCGCCTTGCAAAAAGGCCATGATTTCTTCAACCTTCTCATAAAAACGCGGTTTATCTTGCAGAAATTCGTTACTAATACCATGGACTTTTAAGGCGCCAGCATCCACCATCCGATCGGGATTAAAATAGAGCTGTAAATTGCGTCCACTTGGGCGGCGGTTGAGCAGCTCCAACAAGCCAATTTCGATCACGCGATCACCCTTCAGCGGGCTTAAACCCGTGGTTTCCGTATCCAAAATCACTTGTCGCTTCACAATAACACCTCTTGAATCGCAAGACGCGCTGCCTCGTCGACTCGTTCGTTATCAGGATGCCCATTATGCCCTTTCACCCAATGCCATTCAATCTGGTGAATTTGACTTAACGCCAGCAATTCTTGCCATAAATCTTGATTTTTAACGCTTTCGCCTTTGGCATTTTTCCAGGCTTTCTTCTGCCAAGTGTGGATCCATTCCAACATGCCCTTGCGTACATATTGGGAATCAGTATAAACCGCGACTTCACAAGGCTTTTTCAGGGCTTTGAAGGCCTCGATTACGGCTTGCAGCTCCATTTTATTATTGGTAGTAAGTGCATCGCAACCGGATCCTAGTTTTTCAAACTCGCCATAACGCAACAAATACGCCCATCCCCCGGGTCCCGGGTTGCCAGAACAAGCACCATCCGTAAAAATTTGTACTTTAGGCATCGTGATCCACCTGCTTCATGACAGGTTCTGCACCTAGCCCATCCCGTGCTAACAAACGCTCCATCAGTAGGCCCAGGTCTTTCTCCTGCAGCGGCGTCAAGGAAATCGTCTGCAGGCGCGCCTCGATCATCCAGCCCCGCGCCAAAAAAGGCAAGGCTTTTTCCAAAAATCGATTCAACGCAGCCGGGCGACACACGTGAAATCGATGCACTTTAGCGGTAAAATCCTGCTGTTGCAAGGCGCTCAGTATTTTAAGACTGCCCCCTGCTCTGCCGCTAATGAGCAAACGCCCATCTGGCCGCAAAACCGCCTTTGCAGCCTTAATCATCACCGCCAATGCCTCTCCTTGCGCCCTGGGGCGAGACAGCAGCACTAAATCAAAAAAATGCGGAGGAAAAGGCCACTCTCCAGCTGAAAAAACTGCATCCAAGCCTGCCTCTCGCCGAGCCCCTGCTTTAAACACAAAAGGCCAAGTCATGCCTTGAAAATCTAACCCTGCCACATCCCCGTACAGCAATGCAACTTGCCCTTTGGACTTGATAAAAAGCGAAGCCAGTAGTGCATTTTCTCGCTTCAAAAACAGGGCTGATCGCGCTTGCATCGGCATTCATCCTCACGTATGATTTAAACTCAAAGTGGCTCATCGATTTTATTATAGGCTAAATAGGCCTTGAATCAAAGGATTTTGCGGGTGATCAAAAAAGCATTTTTGGCGAGGTGGGGGTTGATTTTCTGCATCGCAAGCTTGACAGGCTGTGCGAGCGTAGCCGCGCCCCCTACAAGTACATCATCCACTCCTCCTACTGCTGTCACCGAGGGAACGGGCTCCAATGTTGCGCCAACACCCAATACAGTGACCGCCTCTACGGAAAACACTAATTTACCGACTGCAGAGCCTGTACAAGCACTCGGCCCAGAAACGGATGGTCAGTATGACTCCTTATGGGATGTGATCCGCACTGGTTACTCTATGAATCACTATTACAACAATCCCCGCGTGCAGGTCTTTGTCAATCAATTTAGCCATGATTCCTCTTTTGTAGACAATGCAGCAATTCAGGCTGTACCTTACATGTACACGATTGTCAGCATGATTCAACAACGCAATTTGCCGACTGAATTAGCCTTGCTCCCGATTGTTGAGAGCAGCTACCACCCTAATGCTCGCTCCTACTGCGGTGCGCTGGGCATTTGGCAATTAATGCCCGCTGCGGCCAAACGCTTTAATGCGGAAAACAATTATTGGTTTAATGGCCGTAAAAGTGTCACTGATTCCACCGGTGCGGCTTTGGATTATTTAAAATATCTCTATAACTATTTTAATGGCGACTGGTATCTTGCTTTGGCCGCTTATAATGCCGGGGAAGGCACAGTGCAAAAAGCCCAGCGCTACAATGCAGCGCGTGGTTTACCGACTGATTTTTGGGATTTGCGCTTGCCTGAAGCCACGGAAAATTATGTCCCGCAATTATTAGCTTTGGCCATTATTATCAATGATCCTAGTCGCTATGGCATTAGCTTGCCGTCCATTCCGAATCGTGCTTTAGTGGCACCTGCAGCCTTACCGCAGCAAATGTCTCTCTCGCAAGCGGCCAAGTTTGCAGGGATTGATGAGTCTGAACTCAAAGCATTAAACCCAGGCCTAACTCGCAATGTCACCCCTCCCGCATCTAAAGGCAGTTATGATATTAATTTGCCAGTGGATAAAATTTCGACTTTTGAAGAAAATTGCGCTGCCAATCCCACGGTCACAGGCTTAGAACAATACACCCTCGCTACTTCGCGCGAAAAATCCTATGGCACTTACCGCATCCAAGCGGGAGATACCTTGTATACAGCAAGCCAATTTACAGGCGCATCGGTTGCTACCTTAAAACGTTATAATCACTTGAAAGGTGATACCGTTCACCCAGGAGAAGTATTGCGTTATCCGATCGACCACACTGCGGCCTATACCTATGTCACTTATCATGTCCGTCGCGGCGATACGATTTCCAGTATTGCAGCCCACTTCCATGTCAGCGAATTTAACCTGATGCAATGGAACCACTTAAACAGCCGCTCTACCCTGAAAGTAGGCGAACGCCTGGTTATTCGGCAGAAACTCAGCTATTGAGGGTAGAATATGCGGCCTTATTCAAAAAGACTGCTCTCTGGATGCGGGTTTTTGCTTCTTGCTGCTTGCTCATCGACCCCCACGCACGCCAGTTCTCAATCGCGATCACATCATAGCGCCCCTAAAAATACCGCCAGCAGCAACGCCTGTAATTTATTCAAAAACAACCCAAGCTGGTACTGGGAGGCCCTCAACACCTACAATCGCTGGGGAGTACCCATTAGCGTGCAAATGGCCATTATGCAGCGGGAATCTGATTTTCAAGCTGGCGCCAAACCTCCTAACAAAGAGGTATTGGGATTTATCCCCTGGGGCAATATTACTTCTGCCTATGGCTATGCTCAAGCATTGAATGGCACTTGGGCAGATTATCAACGTACGACCAAAAACTACAAAGGCAAACGAGATAAGTTTGGCGATTCCTCTGATTTTATTGGCTGGTATTGCAATAAAGCTAATAAACAATTGGGTATTCCACTCAACAACGCCTACTCACTCTACCTCGCCTATCATGAGGGTTTAGCCGGATATGCGAACAAAACTTATGCCAATAAAGCCTGGCTGCTTGATGTTGCTCAATCTGTGCAAGACAAGGCCAATATTTATCGCGTTCAAATTAGCCAATGCAAGTATTTAATTGCACGGGAAGATCCAAAACATTAAAACCATTCTTGACTTACAAGTAAAATTTTCTTCGCCTGTTCTTGGCGATTTTTAACAGGAAACAAGCGCGCCACTACTTGTGATCAGCAAAAAGAAAAGCTTTACTTTATATAATTTATATTGTAGTATATACAGATAATACAATAAAATCATAAAATTTTGATGCTTGGAAACCACGACTCGTTGCGTACCCCATTACTCGCCACTGATGCGACGGAAGAAGAAAAAATCCTCCCAACAGAGCCACTGGCGGACGCAGCATCTGTTTGCCCTACAGAACGGGTGGGTGATATTGAAGAGAGCGTGCATATTTTGGTTAGCAAGTTAAACGAAATATTGGAAATCATTTCAAAAAAGAAACCCCTTCCTTCGACAACAATTTTGACCATGTCCTTTTCCCCCGCAAGAACAGCTACGATTCCTTTTGAAGACTGGCCACGCGTACTAGATGGGATAACAGGATGCCCTAAAACAGTAGATGACTTTGAACTTGAAATAAAGCTGTCAATCCGAAAGCCATCTATCGCATTGATTAACAATGGGATTAGCCTGCTAAAAGCATGTTGTGATGGCTTAAAAGAAAACACAATCAGCCAAGCTCAGCACGAAAAATATTACGATTTAATTGTGCTGATTTTAGAACCGCTTGTCACTCTTTTAAATCAAGATCTGCTATTTCAGAAAAAGCCGATTTATTATGGGGATGATGAAGCAACTCAACAGGTTAGACAATTAAAGCAGCAAGTAGAAGCCATGCAACGGATCTTGTACCGAGACAGAGTTAAGCGAGTCCCTCAAAACGATTACATTAAGGCAAAGCTTTGCAACATTACCACCACAGTATGTTGTCTTTTGTCCATGCTGACTTATGGCGGCAGCTGTGTTTTAGGGCTTGCTGGAAAAATCGGCCCCAGCATTTATCAGATTACCCTCCCTGTAGGGTCAGCTTGGGGCCTTCTGTCGTGCGTATGCTGCCTGATGTCTTCTTGCTCCAATGCCGATTCAGCCTCTCCAGATTCAGGGTACGTTGCTGAAAGCTCATCCCTCGTTCATGGGGTTTGTTTCAACAGGGCAGAGGTGATTGATCTTTGGGAAAAACGACATTCCGGCACTTTTTTCGCTGCGCTGGATGAACGCTTAACTCAGGAAATGGCCCGCTTCCCTGCTGCTCCTGTTCAGCAATATATGTAGCTTGCTTCACCCCATGTGCAAGCACGCAATCTATACAGCAAAATAAATAAGAAAAATCAAAGTTAAAACCCAGAGCATTGGATGGATAGCTCGCCATTGACGATGCGCTCCTTTCAAGGCCACATAACAAATAATACCAATCCCTACACCATCTGCAATAGAGAAACTTAAAGGAATCATTAATAAAATCATCACCGAGGGAATAAGCTCCGTATCATCCTCAAAATTCACCCCTGCAAAAGGCTTCACCATGATGCAGGCGACATAAAATAAGGCACTGGCTGTTGCAAAGGGTGGAATGCTCGCCGCGAGCGGCCCTAAAAAGAGACTTAAGAAAAAGCAGCCTGCAATCACCACCCCGGCTAAAGCAGTCTTCCCCCCTGCTTTAATCCCCGCCGCGCTTTCTACAAAAGGAGACAGGGTCGAGGCGCCGATTAAGGCTGACGCGGTGGTTGCAAAACTTTCCATCAATAAAGCGCGATTAATCCGCCGATTGGCCTCTTCAGGCGATTGAAACGAAATCAAACTCGTTAAGCCAAGCAGCGTCCCTGTACTATCAAACAACGCAATGATCACAAAGGTAAAAAGAATGGGGATACTGGTCGCATGGGCTAAAGATTTAAAATCCGCTGCTTGCAGATGCGAAAATTCAAAATGTGGCCAGGCCAAAACACCCGAAAAATGGTTGAGCCCCAGCAAGTTGCCCAAAACACTCACGACCAAAATCCCAATGAGGATACTTCCCGGCACACCATATCCATCCAAAATCGTAATCAGAAAAAATCCCACAAAAAATAAAATGGCAGGCCCATGTCCTAATTTGCCCAAAGTGAGCAATGTAGCGGGATCAGCCACAATAATCCCCGCATTGCGTAAGGCCAAAAACCCAATAAAAAAACCAATCCCCGCCGCCACTGCCAAGCCCAAGGAATGGGGAATCGCGCGTAAAATCATTTGGCGAATCCGTGTCAGCGTAATCACCATAAAAATCAAGCCGGAAATAAATACCGCGACCAAGCCTTCATGCCAACTGAAGCCCATGCGCCCGACTACTTCATAGCATAAATAAGACATCAGCCCCAAGCCTGGCGCCATCCCAATCGGCAAATTGGCATACAAAGCGACCAGCAAAGTGGCGCCCGCTGTCACTAAACAGGTTGCAGTAAAGGCCGCATCAAAATTAGCCCCCGCCTGATGATACATACCCGGCGCAACAATAATGATATAGGCCATGGTAAAAAAAGTGGTCAGCCCCGCTAAAATTTCACGTTTTAACATTTTTTCAGCTCCATTAAATAACGCGCATCATCCAGGGGCAACCCTCGCCGCGCTTTCTCAATCATTTCCGCCATCCGCTCCATCATGCGATGTTGCACCGCATGTGGATCTTGATGTTTTTGGAGCAAACTCGTGTAAATTTCGCGAATCCCCACGGGTCTATTCGTTGCCAATTGCTCACAGAGCCCAAGGTGCAAGCCCAAATGCAGAAAAGGATTAGCCTCACCTAATTCAGGAAAGTAATCGCGTTCCTTCAGGGACTCATCTGCAAAAATAAAATGATATTCCGGGTGCTCAGCAATCACTTCAGCCAATTGTGTTTCTAAGGGAGTGAGTAGCTCACGCGCTTGTGCCTTGCGCCAGGCATCATAAAAATACTGGCGGTAGCTGAGGCGCTCATTGCTCCACATCTGGATTAAACCAAACCATCCATGGCCCGTTTATGGGTAATATAATGCTCAAACTCAGGGCGATATTTAGCCACATAACTTTGCACCGGCCAAGCTGCAGCATCCCCCAGCCCACAAATGGTGTGGCCTTCGATTTTGCCTGCCACATCAACCAGCTTTTCTAAGTCCCCAGCCTGGCCTTGTCCATCCAAAATGCGCCGCAACATGCGCGTCATCCAACCCGTGCCTTCACGGCAGGGCGTACATTGGCCGCAGGATTCTTCCATATAAAAATAGGCAATCCGCCACAGCGCCTTCACCATGTCTGTGGTTTCATCCATAATCACCACCGCACCGGACCCCAGCATCGATCCCCCATCTTTGGCAATCGAGTCATAATCCATATTGAGTTTCAGCATCGTCTCAGCAGGGATAATCTTGGAGGAACTCCCCCCTGGGATCACCGCCTTTAACTTACGCCCCTTCCACACTCCGCCTGCCATTTCTAATAATTTGGCAAAAGGCGTCCCCATGGGAATTTCGAAATTGCCAGGCTTTTCAACATGCCCTGACACTGAAAAGCATTTCACCCCACCGCTATTGGGGATACCTAAATCTGCAAACCATTTACCGCCTTTTTCCAAAATCACCGGCACTGAAGCGTAGGTCTCAGTATTATTGATATTGGTTGGGCGCCCGTACAGGCCGTGATTGGCTGGAAAAGGGGGTTTAAAACGCGGCAAGCCCCGCTTCCCTTCAAGTGAATTCAACAATGCCGTCTCTTCACCACAAATATAAGCGCCAGCCCCAATGCAATTATCTAAATCAAACTCAATACCTGAGCCCAAAATATTTTGCCCCAAAAGCCCTGCCTCACGCGCTTCTTTCAAAGCTTTTTCCATAGCGTAAAAGGGCTCCCAATACTCCCCACGAATGTAATTATAGCCTTTGGTAGCGTTCATCACGTAGCCTGCAATTGCCATGCCTTCGATGATTTGATGAGGGTTATAACGCAAGATATCCCGATCTTTGCAAGTCCCAGGCTCACTTTCATCCGAATTGCATACAACATATTTACTGCCCGGTGCATTGCGAGGCACAAAGCTCCATTTTAATCCCGTTGGAAACCCTGCCCCACCCCGACCGCGCAGACCAGAGGCTTTTAGCTCCTCGATGATTTGCTCAACCGGCGTTTTTTCAGCCAAAATTTTCTTCCAGACGGAATACCCCCCTACACTCAAGTAAGTCGCAAGTGAAGCGGGGTTACTGAGACCACAGGTACGATAACAAACTAAACCTGTTTCTGGCATCATATTCTCATCCTTATTCTTTCAAAGCTGGTTTGAGCTGGATTATAGCATGATTACGCTTTTTTGGAAAAAGCTTTACAATGTCTTTTTTTTGAAGACCACAAGGATTGTTTTATGCAACTAAAAAAACCATTCGCCCTGATCATTCTGGACGGCTTTGGCTGCCGCGATGCGACCCCCGACAATGCGATTGCCAAGGCCCATACCCCTTGTCTGGATCAACTTTACCAACACTACACCCATACGCAAATTTCAGGCTCGGGCCATGATGTGGGACTGCCTGATGGACAAATGGGTAATTCTGAAGTGGGTCATATCAATCTCGGCGCCGGTCGCGTCGTTTATCAAGAGCTGACCCGCATTGATCATGAAATTGCGACTGGTGCCTTTCAAAAAAATCCCACTCTACTCGCCGCCATTGCCAAGGCGAAACAACAGGGCAGCACTGTGCATATCTTGGGCTTACTTTCCAAGGGGGGGGTACACAGCTTAGAAGATCACACTGCTGCACTGATTGCACTCTTACAACAAGAGGGGATCACCTCGGTCATGCTGCATGCTTTTTTGGATGGGCGCGACACCCCACCGCGCAGTGCCAAAGCCTCGCTGGAGCGTTTTGACACTTTATTGCGTAGTCAAAAAATCGGCGAAATTGCTTCCATCGTCGGTCGCTATTACGCGATGGATCGAGATCAACGCTGGGATCGCGTAGAAGCAGCCTATCGGCTTCTCACCCAAAATCAAGCTGAATTTCACGCACCCAATGCAGTGGCGGGCTTAGAGGCCGCCTATGCCCGAGGCGAAAATGACGAATTTGTCAAACCCACGGTGATGCAAGGTGCAAAGCCGATTGTTGCCGGAGATGTGGTGATTTTTATGAATTTTCGCGCTGATCGAGCCCGAGAAATCACCCATGCTTTTGTGGACCCTGAATTTACAGCATTTCAGCGCGGACCACGCGTGGCTCTTGCGGATTTTGTCACGTTAACCGATTATGAAAAAGGCCTGCCTGTTTCGGTCGCCTACCCCCCACAAAGCTTAGACAATGTCATGGGCGAATATCTCTCCAAATTAGGCAAAACCCAGCTGCGCATTGCTGAAACCGAAAAATACGCCCATGTGACTTTTTTCTTTAATGGCGGCCGTGAAGCACCCTTTACCAATGAAGACCGCATTCTGATTGCCTCCCCCAAAGTAGCCACTTATGATTTGCAACCTGAAATGAGCGCCGTCGAAGTCACAGACCGTTTGGTTGAAGCCATTTTAAGCCAAAAATATGATGCCATCATTTGTAATTTTGCTAATGCGGATATGGTGGGCCATACGGGGATTTTCAAAGCTGCGGTCGCCGCGATTGAAACGCTAGATCATTGCTTGGCGCGGATTGTGGCTGCGCTCAAACAAGTAGAGGGGCGCGCCTTGATTACCGCAGATCATGGCAATGCCGAAAAAATGATGGATGAACTGACTCACCAACCGCACACAGCCCACACCACGGACCCTGTCCCCTTAATTTATGTTGGCCCACGTTCTACCATTTTACATACAGATGGTGTACTATCCGATGTGGCGCCCACTATGTTACATTTAATGGGTTTGGCTATTCCTGCTGAAATGACAGGACGTGTTTTAATTCAATAAGAGAAGGATTGTCATGAAGAAAGTCTATCTGAGTGCCTTGTTTTTACTGATTTCTTGCCCTCTTTTTGCTGATTTTACTGGTGCTGCAGATCATTACCAGGCGGCAGCAACCCAGAGCTTGCAAGAATCGGAAGCCGATGCCATTGCTCCTTTATCCGAACAAAATGTCATGCTCTTTGGTACGACTTTACAAGCTATTCGTACTTTTTATGTCAACCCTGTTTCGGACCAAACTATCACTGAAAATGCAGTCCGCGGCATGTTGAATAACTTGGATCCCCATTCTGACTATCTCGATGCGCAGGATTTTGAAGATTTAAAAACCATGACCAACGGCCAATTTTCAGGCCTAGGGATTGAAATCACCGCGAGTAATGGCGCGATTTTAGTCATCACCCCGATTGATGGCTCGCCTGCTCAAAAGGCAGGGATTCAAGCGGGCGATTATATTGTCAAGATTAATGGTGTCGCCGTGGATGGCCTCTCCCTCACCAAAGCGATGGACATGATGCGTGGCAAAAAAGGCGAGAAAGTCACCTTGACTGTGGTCCGCAAGGACGTGGACCATCCTCTTGAATTTACGATTGTCCGCGATGATATCAAACTCAAAGATGTCAAAACTTGGGTCATTGACAAACATTATGCTTACATTCGGATCGCCATGTTTGAAGAACATACCGGCGCTCATGTTAAACAAGCAATTCAAGATTTGCAAAAACAAAATAATGGTCTCTACGGCGTCGTCTTGGATCTGCGCAATAATCCAGGAGGTGTTGTGCAAGCCTCGGTGGATGTATCTAATTTATTTCTTGATTCTGCCAAAATTGGCCCCAATAAACCCGTCGTTTATACCAAAGGCCGTTTTGCCGATGCGCAATATACGGGCTATGTCAACGGGCAGGATCTCTTTAACGGCTTACCGATGGTGGTTCTCATCAATGGTGGTACGGCCTCGGCGGCGGAGATTGTCTCTGGCGCGCTACAAGATTATCATCGTGCGCTGATCATTGGCACGACCTCGTTTGGCAAGGGCTCAGTTCAAACTGTCTTCCCCTTGCCGGGCGATAAAACAGCGATCAAACTCACCACGGCTTTGTACTACACTCCAAATGGCCGCTCAATCCAGGCTGAAGGCATCACCCCGGATGTTGTCGTCCATAGCTATGCCATTCCTGACACCGTCAAGCCTTTGGATTTAGACACGATTCGCGAAGCCGATCTGAGTGATCATCTGCAAAATGGCGATCAACCTGATGACCAACCCATCGCCGCCAGCGATGAAAGCGGGGACAGTAGCATTGCAACCCTCCAACAAATCGCCGATGGCAAGCCCACAACAACTAGCACGGATTTAACCCATTCGCAAAACTTGTTTTATAAGGATTATCAGCTTTATACCGCGGTGAATTTACTCATGGCTTTGCATGCCCAAATCGCGACGCAGTCCTAAAATTTTCGACTACAAACACGCTTCAAAACACGCTTCTGCAGTTGAAGAGCTCAGGGGTTCTGTGATAAGCTTAAACCATGGAATCAAGAAAAAAGGAGGACCACCATGAGTACGATTCAAATTACGGGTCGCCACGTCGAAATCACCCAGCCCATTCGGGACTATGTTGAGAAAAAATTAGGTAAAATGGAACGCCATTTTGATCATGTCACCCAAATTCACGTCATCTTAAGCGTCGAAAAAACCGACCATAAGGCTGAGGCCACTGTGCATGCATCAGGCCATGCGGATCTTTTTGCTGAAGCCAAAGAGGCCAATATGTATGCCGCCATTGATGGACTCTCTGAAAAACTCACACGTCAAATCACCAAGCATAAAGAGAAAATTCAACACACTGAGTAAGGATCCCATCTGATGCAGCAAGCGACGGAACTCACCCCTGAACAACTCATCATCCGTGAACTTTCAGAACGTATCGTCGCCGCGCAAAAGCCCATCCAGATTCTCGATGCAATCAAATGGACTCCTGAAGTCAAGGAAGATTTTTTTAAAAAAAAGGGCAAGGCACTGCCTGCTGTAGATCAAGCTTACTATCAAAATCTACCTTTACGCTTTGACCCTGAGCAAAAAATACAAGAATTTCATGATATTGAACGAGAGATCAATCGCAAATTAGGTCAATTTAGCGGGATCGGCGCTATTATGCTGCGCACTTGCCGTGAGTATCGCGTTGCCATCCAACTGCTGAAATCCCGCGGCACCCCTGATTTTTATGAAACTTCGGTTGACTTATACGGCTCTGCTAGCGAGGCTTTCTATCCTGGGGGCCCCATTCTGAACGACTTATCTGATTTGCTGTCCGACACTTTACACATGCTGCGCTCGGACATGAGCTCAGAAAAGGATGAAAAAAAATACACTTCAGCAGAAGCAGTGGAAATGCTCAATGAGCGCCTTGCTCAGTATTTTCACCATAAAGAAGATCAAGTCGCCGTTTTAGAAAGTGACAATATTGTTTCAGATGCCGCTGCAGGTGCGCGTTATATCAAAATGCGCCAGGATGTGATGTTCAGTGAACGCGACATTCAGCTTTTAGAAGTGCATGAGGGCTGGGTCCATGTCGGCACATCGATCAATGGCGCCAACCAACCCATCTGCACTTTTTTAGGCAAAGGCGCCCCTTCTTGCACCATTACTCAGGAAGGCCTAGCGGTGATCACTGAAATCTTTACCTTTTCGTCTTATCCTGACCGCGTCCAGCGCATCACCAATCGAATTAAAGCCATCCACATGGCCGAGCAAGGCGCAGACTTTTTGGAAGTCTTCCATCACTTCACAGAAACAATGGGTGTCCCTGAAAACGATGCCTACAGCCTGACCGCACGCATTTTTCGCGGTAGCACCCCCAAAAATGGCCCCTTTACCAAAGATCTTTCTTATGCCAAAGGCTTTTTGCTGATTTACAATTACATCCGGCTTGCAGTGCAAATGGGCTTGAGCCACTACATCCCCACCCTTTTTGTGGGCAAATTGAGGCTGGAAGACATCCAGATTTTAAATCATTTGGTTGAAGAGGGCATTGTCAGCGCTCCGCGTTATGTTCCCCCACAATTTAAAGATTTAGCGGCTTTAAGCTCCTGGATGTGTTTTTCGCTCTTCTTAAATCGCGTGGATTTAAAAAAATTGGCTGAAAATTATAAACAGATTTTACATCATTAACCCTTTACGAAAAGCCCTACCCTACCCCGAAAGAATTGACTTTTAAGAGCGCGTTGTTTAAAATAAAATCAGATCATTTTAACAGCGATTGACTTGACTAGACTTAGTCCACATGCTACACCCCCCCCTCATGGATGTGGAGTGGAGAGACGCTGGTGCGAATGCTGCCGATGCGCCCTAAGCGAGAGCATTGTTTTGGCGCGCTAAGATGTAATTGAAACGGCTGGGTTTGAGTTGCTGGCTGTTCAGCCGCTACATCTTAAAAAATTACTGCAGTTGCCCCTGCATCATAAGAATCCTTTTGATCGCTTGTTGATTGCACAGGCCTTAAGCGAACCGTTACGCTTACAAACGACAGATTCTCAAATGCTACGCTATTTTGGTGAAGATCAATATTATAGCGACTCTTGAGAGTGCCACGGCTTCATACAGGCCCTTTACATTTTTTTTAAACCCCGTTATATTAGGCTTAATCTAAATCGATAATGTAAGGATTATTATGGCAGACAGAAAAACCGGCGTAGTAAAATGGTTCAACAATAAAAAAGGCTTCGGCTTTATTGAACAGGATGGCGCTGAAGACATTTTCGCCCACTACAAAAGCATTCGCGGTGATGGCTTCCGCACTTTAAATCAAGGCGAGCGCGTTGAGTTTGTTGTGATCGATGGCCCAAAAGGCTTGCAAGCTGACGATATCACTGTTCTTGAGTAATGGATAAACCCTCCGCCATTCATCATCTTGCGATTCAAGTTGAGGATGTTGCGCGGGCTGTAAAGTGGTACCAGGAGCATTTTAACTGCAGGCTAAAATATGCAGATGACTCCTGGGCTATTCTTGCTTTTGACAATATTAGCCTTGCCCTCGTCGTTCCAAACCAACATCCTCCGCACATCGCCTTTGTGCATCCTCATATTGAATCTTTTGGTACGCCAAAGCCTCATCGAGATGGCACACGCTCCGTTTATATTCAAGATTCAGAAGGCAATGCGGTTGAAATGTTAGACTTAGGGTGATGCAAACACTATTTCATCTCCTGCTGCGGAGGACTGTAAGCCTGGCTAGATTGTGCAAGATTAGTGACTGCCATACACAGCGCGACTTCGCTGTGCTTTTTTTTGTCAAGCAAGTCTTGGCTATTAAAACAAGCTCCATGTGTTGAACACAAGCCACTACCGGGATCATAGCCTTGTGCTAAGCCAAGCCCACCACATGAACTTCGCATGGCATAAGGGAAGCCCCCCACAACCGCACTGATAAATAGATTAGCGATTGAATACCCCACCTGGGCTTGTGGCGCTCCTGGCAAACACTGCAGGTTTAATAAACCGATCGCACCCAACTGCAGACAACAATAGAGAGACAAAATAACACCGCCACACTTCTTGAGCGAATCGCAGTAGGCCAGGTAGCGCGCAATATTGTACTCCGCATCCGAAGGCCGATCGCTGAACACAAGAGAGAGGAGTCGCTCCACCCATTCTTTTTGCCTAATCAACTGAGCTTGCTCTCGACTGTCCTCTGCAATTTCTGAAGACCGCCCTCTTATGATCACATGTATTTTCCCCAAAAAATCCTTTATTTTAGACAACTCAACTATTTTATCAGCAGCGCTTAAGGCAGAAAGCATCATCAGCTTTTCATGTAACAGCGGCATCGCTTTTTTTAAGGCAATCAAATATCCGCATGGATGGGGACGGGAGATAGGTGCAAAATCATGCCCCAGCGTCTGAACCATCAAGTCCTTATCCCAATGGGCAACAAACTCAGCAATACGCCCATCGATTGATAGCGGGAGGGAATCTGTCTCTTTTGCTTCCCCAGTTTCTCCCCCTCTTAATAAAGGATCTAACATAAAAAATTACAATTTACATGAAATTATGCACATTTTAAAATTATAAACATACAAAATCAACCACTTTTCATGATCAGCATTGCATCACCGTAACTAAAAAACCGATAATGCCCCTGGATTGCAAGCGCATAGGCTTGCCGCATCAAATCATAGCCCGCAAAGGCAGCAACCAACATGAGCAGGGATGATTTGGGCAAATGGAAATTGGTGATCAGACCATCAATGACTTTAAAATCAAACCCTGGATAAATAAACAGATTGGTTTCACCCAGATATTCCTGCAGCGGGCCAATATGAGCTACCGATTCTAGCGTTCGTGCCGCTGTTGTGCCCACTGCAATCACCCTCCCTCCTTGGATTTTCGTCTCAGCAATCGCCTCAACCGTTTCCTCAGGCAATTGAATCCACTCATAATGCATTTGATGATCTAGAATATTTTCAACTTTGACGGGCTGAAAGGTCCCTGCGCCAACATGCAGCGTCACATAGGCAAACTTCACTCCTTTATGTTTTAATGCGGCCAGCAGCGGCGCATCAAAGTGCAAGCCTGCCGTCGGCGCCGCGACCGAGCCCTCCTCCTTGGCGTAGACAGTTTGATACCGTTCCTGATCTAGTGCTTCGTCCACGCGCTCGATATAAGGCGGTAAGGGCATATGCCCATGGCGCGCTAAAACGGCTGTGAGCGAATGTGGGCTGGTTAACTCCAATTGATATAAACGCTCGTGAGACATAACCGTAAAAAAAGTCTCTTCGTCTAAAAAAATCGTCTGACCTGGCTTAATATGACTAGCCCGCACATGGGCTAAAACTTGCGTCGGGGCTAGGATCCGCTCGATCAAAATCTCAACCTTTCCTCCACTCGGCTTATGCCCCAATAAACGTGCTGGAATTACGCGACTATCATTAAAAACCAATAAATCTCCTGCCTGCAGTGCTTGCGGCAGATCATAAAAATGCTGATGCTGAAGGCTCCCACTTTGGCAATCAATGACCATTAAGCGACTGTCAGAACGCTTTTCAAGCGGATAGTGCGCAATACGATCAGGTGGTAGATCATAATCAAAATCAGATAAATTCACGCCGGCAAATCCTCTCTTTTTAACAAAAACACTCCCTCACCACCACGCTCAAAGTCTAACCAGATAAAAGGTAATGTGGGAAAAGCAGCCTCTAGGGCAGCTCTGCTATTGCCTACCTCCACAATTAACAAGCCCTCTGGCTTGAGATATGCGCGGGCTTCTTTTAGAATTTTGCAAACTATTTCCAAACCATCTTCCCCTGCTGCAAGCGCCATTCTCGGTTCATGATGAAATTCCGCCGGCATACTCCGCAAATCCGCTGCATCCACATAGGGAGGGTTGCTGATCACCACATCATATTGCTCATTTTGCAAACCTGAAAATACATCCGATGGCAACAAGCGCACCTGATCCTGCAGGCCGTATTCTGCAATATTACGTTCCGCAACCGCAAGCGCCCCTTCTGATAACTCCAAGGCATCTACTTTCGCATCTGGAAAGGCCAAAGCACTTAAAATCGCCAAGCAACCACTGCCCGTACACAGATCTAAAATGCGCTCAATTGACTCAGGATGCGACAACCAAGGCTCAAAATGATGATCAATCAATTCTGCAATCGGCGAACGGGGGATTAACACCCGCTCATCCACATAAAAGGGCTGACCATTTTGATAAGCCTGTTTTAGAAGATACGCGGTAGGCATTTTCTCCACACCACGTCGATAAATTAAGTGCACCAGATGCCGTTTTTCCGTTGGGGTCAGGCGCGCTGACAGAAATAACTTGGGACTCATGTGCAAAGGAAGGGAAAGTGCACCTGCAACCAACCACCAAGCTTCATCCTGCAAGTCATCCGTACCGTGTCCAAGAAACACTTTTTCTGTCGCCAAGGTGGTGATTGCAAAGCGAAAAAAATCCCCCACTGTTTTAAACTCTTGTGTCGCACTGCTAAACACATCCGCTGTAAGTGTCATTGAAGCTCCTTTTTTGCATTCTGTACATCTTGACTAATTTGGGCGACCAATTCGGCAAGCGAAGGGAATCGCCGCTCTTCGCGCAATTTTGTGACAAATTCAACGCGCACACGCTGACCATACACGTCTTTTTGAAAATCAAAAACATGGACTTCCAACAAAGGGTGCACCAAGGGATTTAAGCTCGGTCTGCGACCCACATTAGCGACCCCGTGCAAAGCATTATCCGCGAGCCCATGAATTTTCACTGCGTACACCCCACTGAGCAGCATATTCGGCCGCAAGGCTAAATTCAAAGTGGGAAAGCCCAAAGTTCGGCCCTTTTGCGCACCTTGCAATACTCGCCCGGTCACGGTATATGCATGACCAAGCAAACTCTGCACCTTTTGAAACTCCCCTGCTAATAAGGACTCCCTAATCAAAGTACTGCTAATCTTTTTGCCCTGCGATTGCACCCACGACACCTCTTGAACTTTCAAACCGGCTGCTTCCAAATCGGCAATCGCCCCCTGCCGTTGATATCCAAAACGAAAATCCGGCCCCACCACCACGGTACTCAATCCTAATTTTTTGAGCAAGAGCACTTCAATAAATTGCTGCGGAGTCCAACGGGAAAATTGGGTATTAAAATGAATCACCAGCGCGTAATCCAGGCCTTGTTCCCTTAAAAAATAAAGCTTATCAGCGAGCATCAAGATGCGCCGCGGCGCCTGCCCTTCCACAGCAAATCGCTCTTTGGGATGAGGCTCAAACAAAATGACGCCTCGAGGCCCCGGCAAGCGCTGCAGCTGTTGCAACAGGGCTTGGTGACCAAGGTGCACCCCGTCGAAATTACCAATAGCAGCACTGCCCCCTCTTGGGAGTTTTTTCAGATGAGTGGTGAAGGGAATAAAATGCATCAAATGATGAAATCTCCCCGGCGCAAGCCAAAAACAAATAAAGTAGCAAAATAAATGAAGACGCCTCCACCAATCAATAAAAACAAATGCAAAACTCGGACAAGCGGATGCCAAAGCACCCAATGCATTAAATTACCTTGCAAAAAATGCACACCCAAAACCATCAGGCCATTGCCCACCAACGCACCCCACAAGACTTTGCGCCATCCGGGTCGAAATTCCAACAATTTTTGGCGATACAAAATAAAGAGCAGTGATAAAGAATTAAACATTGCCGCAATAGACGTTGCCAAAGCCAAACCTACATGATGTAGGGGCAAAATCAGGAGCGTATTAAAGAGGATATTCACTCCTACCGCAATCATCCCCATTCTGACAGGCGTGCGCATATCCTGCCGAGAATAGAAAGCAGAGACGACAATTTTCACCATAATGAAAAAAAATAAGCCCGCCGAAAAAGCCCAGAGACTCTCTTCTGTCATCCGTACATCTAAAAAATTAAAATGGCCATATTGAAACAAGGTGACCAAAATGGGGCCGGCTAAAACAGCCAAACCTACAGCACATGGGGAGGCAACAAGCACAATCAGCTTGAGCGCCCAATCTAGCGCCCGTTTAAATTCTGCCTCATTCTTATAGGCCATTTGTTCGGAAAGATGAGGCATCACCACAGTGGCCAAAGCAATACCAAAGACACCCAAGGGGAATTGCATCAAGCGATCAGCATAATAAAGCCAAGAGACGCTCCCTGTGGGCAAAAAAGTAGCATACATACTGTCAATGAGCATCCCCAATTGGGCAACTGACACTCCAAATAATGCAGGCAGCATCATGTGCATAATGCGTTTGACATTGGGATCATGCCAACCCCAACGCGGCCAGACGAGCACTTTTAAGCGCCACAAAAACGGCACTTGAAGCAGCAGCTGCAATACCCCCGCCAACATCACCCCCCAAGCCACGGCCTCGATGGGCTGATTTTTAAAATAAGGCGTCAGGGAGACCGCTGCCCAACCCATACATAAGCTGAGAATCAGAGGCGTGACTGCGGGCACAGCATATTGCTTAAACGCATTCTGGATGCTGCCTGCCAATCCCGTAAGCGAAATAAAAAAAATGTAAGGGAACATCACCCCAAGCAAATGATTTAACATCGAAAATTTGGCTGGTTCATGCACATACGCAGGCGCAAAGATCGCCGCCCACAAGGGCGAGGCGATCACCCCAAGCACACTCACAACAAGTAAAATCAAGCCCAAGGTGCCTGAAACACGCGCGATAAGGGTCTGGAGCTCTTGATGCGATTGCTGCACCTTCACTTCTTTTAAAACCGGCATAAAGGCTTGAGAAAACGCCCCTTCGGCAAAAATTTTACGCAAAAAATTGGGGATACGAAAGGCGATGACAAACGCATCCATCTCACTTCCTGCACCAAATACGATGGCAAAAACGTTTTCGCGTAAAAATCCCAGCAGCCGCGATAAAAAGGTGAGCGCACTGACCAGAGAGGTTGACTTAAACAGCTGTTTACTCATGGGCGATTAAACAACCCCTGTAACGCCTGTACTGCACCGTTTACCACATTTCCTACAGAATGCGTTACAGTTGAGGTCAGCGCCACACTCAAATATTTTAAAATCTGCGCCTGCACGGCCACCCATTCCACACCTGTTTTTGGCTGACTGAATGTCCCTTGAATCTGGTAAGGAATCGTCAAGCCTTGAATTTTACCCGGTGAAACCAAGCGACTCACCAAGGTATAGTCTATGGTTTTTTGGTTTAAATTGGCTTGCCCAGAACCGGTGACTTGAACGAGCGGACCTTTCAATAAAAAGACCGGCGTGGTTAAAATACCTTGATTATTCACCACGACATTTGCTTTGAGGGAGCCTAAATCCGTTTGCTTACCATTATTGGCATTGAGTGAACCTTGACTCTGCTGCAAAGTTTTTAAAGCCGCATTAATCTGCGAAGTTGCATCCATCAAATTGCGTACACTCAAGAGATTGGTGACAATTTGATTGACCCCATTAATCAGAGCCGCCAAATCAAAACCTTGCAAGGTAATTTGCCCCACACTCAGATTTTGATTCAAGCTTAGGCTCCGTGCAAAGCTTGCACTGCCTGATAAGGCAATATTTTGCATGGGCAGTTTAGCCCCTGATAAATCCACAAAATCGGCTGCATCCAATTGATCTGCAGTCAAATGCTCATTCACACGCAAGGGCTGAAAGGAACTCAAGTTGACCGCACCTTGAATCTGAGTATTGGCAAAATGCACCTGTAGAGGATTGAAAGCGATTTGATGCGTATTACCCGCAAAACGCGTGGACAAACTCAACTGCTGCAAGACATTTTGATTCGGCAAACGCGGCAAAGGCATGCCTAAACTCGAGGCCAAATCGGGGACAGAAAAAGGACTGATGCTCAGATTGCCAGTATAGGCTGGCGCTGTAAAGGACTGGAGCTGTAGATTTAAGGTCCCATTCAAGACTTGATTCAAAGCAAAATTTAGATTACTGAGCGTCACGGTTTTTTGGTTTAAATTTGCATTGATTTGCCCTGAGATCTGACTGCTGAGGTGAATCGCCTGATCGGCATTATTTAAATAAGTGAAGTTCGATTGCAAAGCCAGGTTGCCCAGACTAAAGCTGTTGGTCTGCAAATTATAAATACACCGTGTGGAAAGTTTAATCGGACCGCTGAGGCTGTCATTGGCTTTGATATTGCCACTCAAATCAACCAGAAAAGAGGTCCCTGGCGTCAATTGAGTTAAGCTGAGGTTGACGTTGTTGGCCGCAAAATGGGTTTTGGTTTGGTCATTATCATAGGTCAAGGAGGCATTGGTGAGATTTAAAGCAGCAACGCTAAAGCCTACTGATTGGCCTGTTGAGGCACTAGAATGCGCACTCACTGCCGGTTTACTCGCAGGTGATGTGAAAGTCCAGTTGTTTTGGGTGCCCTTCTGCCGCAAAAATACCTGCAAGCCGTCAATATTCAAGCTACTGACTGCAATATTTCCATGTAATAATGCTGGCCAACTTAGTAATAAGTTAGCTGAATTAATTTCTGCAAAATTGACTTGGGTAAAGGCAGGCGGATTACTCAGCGCTGCTGCTCCCATGTGAATGCCAATATTAGGGAAGAAAGTCCAACTCAAATCCCCTGACAAAGTGAGATGACGTCCGGTAGCTGCATCAACGGCAGTGATAATTTGCGGTTTAAAATGATTGGGGTTCACCCATTTGACTAAAGCAAAAGCCCCCACTGCAGCTAAAATCGCCACAATCACGACAAGCCATAGAATGATTTTGAACAGACGCTTTATAAGCTGCATGGGTCTTCTCCTAGTTGGAATAATTGATGAAAATTTCGGGTGGTTTGATCTCGCACTTCAGGATAACTTAACCCCTTTAAGTCCGCTAGACATTCAGCCACCAAACGTGTGTAACCTGGATAATTCGGTTTGCCACGATAAGGCACGGGCGTGAGATAAGGGGAATCTGTTTCCACTAAAATGCGCTCTAAAGGCACAAAGCGCGCGACTTCCCGCAAAGCCTCGGCATTTTTAAAAGTTAAAATTCCCGAAAAAGAAATATAAAGGCCCAAATCCAAGCCTTGCCGCGCCATATCTATCCCTTCGGTAAAGCAATGAAAGACCGCACTCTCAACCTGATGCGTTCGCAAAATCGCCAGCGTATCTTCTTGCGCTTGCCGAGTATGGATAATCAAAGGTTTGCGACACTGCTTTGCCACTTCAATATGCTGAACAAACCGTTGTTGCTGCAAAGCCCGATCGGTATATTCATAATAATAATCTAAGCCCGTTTCCCCAATGGCAATCACTTTGGGATGCTTGGCATACTCAAGCAGCCGCGCTGGGTCGACTTCCTCACCTTTGTCCTCACTGGGATGAACCCCGACACTGGCATAAACCATCGGGTATTGTTCTGCCAACCTAATAATCTGGGGGATTTTTTCCATGTCCACAGAAATACAAAGCATCTTCTTGACCTCAGCCTTGATTGCCGTATCTATCGCCCGATCCAAAGACCCGCCAAAGGGACTCAAATCAAGCAAATCGAGATGACAGTGTGAATCAACCAGGTAGGACATGCAAAACTCATGATTTTTTAGGCTATTCTGCCACATTTATCTGTCCGATGCTAGCCTTTGCAACTCATCCAATAGGTGGTCACTGTGACCGGCTGATGGGTCAAGATTTGCCTTCTAAAATACACGATACCTTGTAAAGGAGTACAGGATTTAAAATAGGGCGTGATGCAATTGGGATAAGGAAAGCGCACGTTCAAGTACAAAGCCTGCTTAATTTGCCCAGATTGCAAGGGAGTTCCAGAAAAATAACGATAGGTCCCATCAATATTTAAATCACAAGGATGCCTCGGCAAAATGACTTCAGGTAAATTGAGCTGCTTGGCAATAAACGCCAAGCGTGGAACAGAATTCCATCCTGTGGTGATGATCTCCGTTTGACCGTGGCGTTGCGCCTCGATGATAAGTTGTTTTTGCAATAAATAGACCGGATATTCGTAAGAAATCAGGGGTGCAAACCAAATGGCGCAACTTAAAATCATGATGATGCTGATGCAGGCAAAAATTCCCAGTAAAGCGCGGGTTAAGTGGCGCGCTTTACCCCCCTGCAAGTCATCTGCCAACAGCAAAGCCAAGGTCAAGACCAAAGGCAGAAAGTAATTGACTTTGGCATGGGCAGAATAGGAGGCCAGCAGCCACACTCCGATAAAAGTCGCACTCACGGTGATCAGCAAATACCGAATCTGCGGCCCTGAAACCGAGTTTTTACGCACCATCCAAAACCAGAATGGCAAAATCAATAATAGATTTAAACAATACAATAAACGCCATAAAAACCCTAAAATGTTCCAGAGATGCATTGCAAAAGGCATGGGCTTTGCGGTGACATGCTGACCAAACTGAAAGCCAAATGAAACCCACTGATGCTGTGCATTCCAAATCAAAACAGGGCTCGCAATCACAATTGCAACGCACATTGCTCCATAAAAATGTGGATTTTTGAAGACGGCTCTCAATGAGCGCTGACTGGCAAAATAAATCAAGATCCCTGCAATAACAATCAGCCCTGTATATTTTGACAACAACAATAGCCCTGCGGTTGTCCCCATCCAATATAAAAAACGCACTTGGCGAGTGCCAAGATAGCGTACCGCTCCATAAAGCGTCATGATCCAAAAAAGACTCTCCGGCGCATCGTAAGTCACGCGCACAAATAAAGCCTGCGCCACCAAGGGGAAAAATAACCACAAGGCGACTGCGAGCATTCCCGTTTCACGATCGCGCAATAATCGCCCAATTTGAAACAAAAAATAGCTGATCCCCGCGGCACAAAATATGCCCACAATATTCATCGCAAAGAAGGTATTGCCAAAAATCAGACAGAAAAAGCGCATGAGATAGGCAATCATCGGCGGGCCATCCAGATAGGAGAGGCTTAAATGATTGCCCCACTCCCAATAATAAAAGCTATCTCCATCAGGGAAAATAAAAGGGGCCAGGATCACTAAAAAGGCAAAATAGAGCACGGCGACGTGTTTTAGATTGAGCTGCATTTTTTTGCCCAGGCTTGTAAACGAAGAATCAGCACTACTTTCAAAGACTCCAAGATATTGTTTTTGGGAAACTTGCTATAGCCTGCCTCGCGATCGATAAAGATAATCGGCACTTCCAGGATTTTGGCTTGCAGTTGATGTAGGCGCCAGAGCAAATGGATTTTGTAAGCATAGTTCTTTGAAAGCAATCCTTCAGCCAGTGCTCGTTGTAAAAATTCTGCACGAGTAGCGCGAAAGCCACTGGTAAAATCTTTATAGCGCGGCGTTAGGAAAACGCGAGCGACATAGTTCCCTCCTTGAGAAATCAAGCGCCGGTACCAAGGCCACCCGACTTGCACTCGCCCTCCTTTCACATAACGGCTTCCTAGAGCAACATCATGGCCTTGCTCGATGGCCTCAATCATTGGCAAGATAAATTGGGGCTGATGAGATCCATCGGCATCAAATTCAAAAATCAACTCAGCTTGAAGCGTACCCCATGCGTAGGCCATAGCCTGCAAATAAGCACTGCCCAGTCCTGATTTTTGAGACTCACAGAGCAGATGGATATTTGCAAACTCCTGCTGCATCGCTTGAACTACTTCAACCGTTTGGTCAGTAGAGTGGCTATCAAAGATTAAAATCGTCACCTCATGGGAAAGCTCTTTTGCAACCACTGCTTCCAAATCAAGGAGGGTCTGTTTGAGACTCTCTGCTTCATTGTAAGTCGGGATAACAATCGTAATCTTCATAAAGCTTGTTTAACACGAAATGCGTAATCTGGATCCGCCTGTCGGCATTGGTTTAACATTCTTTCCTGGATCGAAGCATTCGCATGCCGCAGCCCCGTAGCAATATTATGTGCCAACTGATTTTTCTGATCCTCAGACATGATCCGAAACAGGGCCCCCGCTTGCGAAAAATTATCTTGCTCTTGCGTATCATAGGCTTTCACCCACGCCTCTCCAAGCAAGGGTAAAGGCGGTTCTGCCATAGCAGGGACAGGCGCTGGCGCACCGTGATCTGTGCGATCATTGGGGTAAAAATTCACTTCCGCTGTGCCTCCCACCGCCATTGCACCATCCCGTTGATAATGATGCACGGGGCAACGCGGTGCGTTTACTTGAAGCTGGGCATGATTCACTCCAAGACGATAACGATGGGCATCTTGATAGGCCAAAAGGCGGGCCTGTAGCATTTTATCAGGAGAGATTCCGACTCCAGGAACCAAATTGGACGGCGCAAAGGCAGCTTGCTCCACTTCGGCAAAATAATTACTGACATTGCGATTTAATTCCAGCACACCGATTTCTGTCAGCGGGAAGTCACCATGCGGCCAGACTTTAGTCAAATCAAAGGGGTTGATGTGATAGGTTTTAGCTTGCTCAGCGCTCATAATTTGTAAGGAAACACGCCAACGCGGAAAGTCGCCTTTTTCAATGGCATCAAACAAATCTTGTTGCGCACCAAAAGGCGGTTTTTTGGCTGCTTGCTCGTTGGTGAGCGTTTTAATCCCTTGCTCAGTCTTAAAATGCCATTTCACCCAAAAGCGCTCGCCTTGTTTATTCCACAAACTCAAAGTATGGGAAGAAAACCCATCCATGTGCCGAAATGACGCTGGAATGCCTCGATCAGACATTAAAATCGTCATTTGATGAAAAGACTGGGGTGAATTGGCCCAAAACTCAAACATGGCTGCAGGATCGGGCAAATTGCTTTGGGGATGTTTTTTCTGCGAGTGAATAAAATCTGGAAACTTACTGGGATCACGCAGAAAGAACACAGGGGTATTGTTGCCCACCAAATCAAAATTGCCTTGTTCAGTATAGAATTTAATGGCAAACCCGCGTGGATCGCGCGCATAATCGCTGGAATCTTGCCCCCCACCCACAGTCGAAAAGCGAATAAAAACCGGGGTTTGCTTGCCTACTCCTTGTAAAAAATCAGCCATCGTGTAGATAGACAAATCCTCTTTCAAAGTAAACTGCCCATATGCACCCGCACCGCGCGCATGCACAACCCGCTCGGGAATACGCTCACGATTAAAGTGAGCCAATTTTTCAAACAAGCGAAAATTATCAAAGGTAAGCGGCCCATGCTCTCCTGCGCTGATGCTGTTTTGGTCTTCCGCAACGGGGGCACCGTTGCTCGTGGTTAAGGGACATTTACCGACATTCTTTCCGATCATAAAACTCTCCTCTTTTTTTTGATTTTAGCGATTTTGGCTTTAGAAATACAGAAGTGTACAGGGATCGGTGATTTTGACTATACTAGACCTTTCAAAAGTGAATTTTCCGTAATTGATGAAAGAGTCGCATCTTTGGGGTCTGCTGCTATTGTTTACAGCTATTGCCATTATTGTGATGGCTCCTCTTTCTACACCGAACTATTTGCCCTTGACGGGCGATTACCCTTATCATACGGTTAATATTCACGCGGCTATGCACTCATTTTTGATTGCACCGGGCGTAGCGCATGATTGGTTTTATCCCCTCTTTCAATTTTATGCCCCTTTTGTTTATGCTGTTTCAGGAATCATCGCTTTACTAGCCCTGCTTTTTTTTCCTACTCAACGGAGAGCACATGATCATTCTCGGCATTGAGAGTTCTTGCGATGAAACAGGGATTGCACTGTACGATACGAAGCGCGGGCTGCTTGCGCACACACTCTACAGTCAGATTCAACTGCATGCTGAATATGGCGGCGTAGTGCCGGAGTTGGCCTCTCGAGACCATATTCGCAAAATTCTGCCTCTCATCGATCGCTGCCTACAAGAGGCTCAGATTCAGCCTAAAGAATTACAAGGTATTGCCTATACCTACGCGCCTGGATTGATTGGCGCACTGATGATTGGGGCTGCATTGGCCAAAAGCCTCGCCTTTACTTGGAACCTACCCACCATCCCGGTGCATCATATGGAAGGGCATTTACTTGCTCCTTTTCTTGAAGATCCAGCACCCCAATTTCCATTAGTGGCCTTATTGGTCTCAGGTGGGCACACTCAGCTGTATGCCGTCAAAAATATTGGCGAATATCAATTACTGGGTGAAACCCTAGACGATGCCGCTGGAGAAGCTTTCGATAAAACCGCCAAACTCATGGGCCTACCCTATCCAGGCGGTAAATATCTCGCTGATTTAGCGACACAAGGATCGCCTCGTTTTAAACTGCCCCTCCCGCTGCTGGACAAGCATTCTCTAGATTTTAGCTTCAGTGGCTTAAAAACTGCGACCCGTCTCTTAATTGAACGAGAGACCAAAGATCACGCCACTCGGGCCGATATTGCCGCTAGTTTTGAGGAAGTGATGATCCACACGCTCTGCCACAAAGCACTTTCTGCCTTGGAGCAAACCGCCTCTTCCCGCTTGGTGATTTCAGGAGGAGTGAGTGCGAATCAACGCTTGCGTCAGAGGCTGCAGCAATTAAGCCAAGAAAAAGGGTTTGAGGTGTTTTATCCTCGCCTAGAATTTTGCACAGACAATGGTGCGATGATTGCACTCGTGGGTGCGCTGAAGTTTCAGCAAGATCAAACGCGCTCCTTGGATATTTTGGTCCAAGCTCGGGCTAATTTGCTTTAGACCATCCTTGCAACGAACGTACTTTGATTTTTTCATCGAGAGGATAATCATGTGGGCCAGGATAGACAATGGTGAGCGCATCCAGCTTTAAGTCATCTAAAGCAATGCGCATGGATTTGGTCAGCTGTGGAGTTTCTGAAAATTTAAACTCATAGCCCAAGCGTTGGCCTTGCTTGAGAATAAGCAAATCCAATTCTGCTTCACTGTGTGTCGCCCAAAAATAACACTCTTCTGATTTTGCATGCTCAAAATGAATAACTTGTTCCAAAGCAAAGCCCTCCCAAGATGCCCCCAATTTCATGTGGGCATGCAATAAATCAAGTGAATGCACCCCAAGTAAAGCATGCAGAATACCTGAGTCACGGAAATAGATTTTAGGACTTTTAACCTGGCGCTTACTGATATTTTCGTGCCAGGCGGGTAATTCACGAATCATGAAGGTACCGGTTAAAATATCCAGATAATGGCGAATGGTTTTATGATTTAACCCAAGCGACCGCCCCAAATCAGAAGCATTAAAAATCTGGGCATGATTATGCGTTAACATTAACCAGAAGCGCCGTAACTCCGCAGCAGGAATACGAATACCTAAATTAGGAATATCCTGCTCTAAAAAAGAACGGATATACGCATCGAGCCAAGTAAAGCTATTTTGATCATTCAGGCTCAAAAAACTCCGCGGAAATCCTCCACGCAACCAGAGCCGATCACACCATTCTTCGCCCACCTCCCCCAAAGAGAACGGAGTGAGCTCAAGATAATTCACTCGCCCAGCTAAGCTTTCCGCCGCATTATCAATGAGCACTCTCGAGGCACTCCCCAAGATCAAAAATTGCCTTTTTTCCTCTGCTTCATCTGCTAACACACGCAATATTGGAAAGAGCTGCGGCTGAAACTGGATTTCATCAATAATAATCAAGCCTTCCAAGCCACTTAAATAAAGGTAGGGATTGGTCAATCGCCCCATGTCAGTTGGCTTTTCAAGATCAAAATAATGGCTTGGGCCTGAATATTCCTGCTGATATTGCTTAGCAATGGTTGTTTTTCCGCATTGTCTAGGGCCTAAAATAGCGACAATGGGATGGGTCTTAAAAGCTTGACTGACTGCATGTTGATAAGAGAGGCGCCGCATATTTACCTTGAAATTTGGTATGCACAATACCAATTTTCAAGGAAGAATGGCTTTTTGTCAAGTGCTTAGCGCAATGCCAACTTGGTTTTACTTCACCAACTTAAGATGGGGCCGGTGCGGTTTAGAGAGTTGTGACTGGGGATGGCCCTTTTCAGAAGGAGGATCTTCAGCCCCTTCGCCTTCTTGCAGCAATAACGCAGAGGGATGATCCGTTGTGAAAAGACCCTGCTCCGTTTCTTCAGCATATAAAGCTTCAATGGCTGCGATGGGGAAATATATTTCAGCGACTCCAAAATCGTCAAAACTAGCACTAAAGCTGATGCCTTTTTCATCAAAATGCATTTTATCAATGGCATCCATGGAAGCATCTAAAACGATATGTCCATCTTCAACAAACTCTTGCGGAACCATCACTTCCGGATACTCAGCATTGATCAAGAAATAAGGCGTCAAGCCTTCATCTAGCAACCATTCATAGGTGGCTTTTAAGACAGGAAATCGCAAGCGCATCAGGCGTAATACCGTGGACGCATTTCCCGCTCTGCATCAGAGAGGCTGGAAATAAAAGATTCGCGTTTAAACAAGCGATTAGCGTAATCGATAATGGGCTTGGCTTCTACTTTGGGCAACTCAATCCCCAAAGCAGGCAAACGCCACAGCAAGGCCGCTAAACTACAGTCGACCAGGCTAAATTCCTCACTCAGAAAAAAAGGCGTTTCTGCAAAAACCGGGGCCACGGAGAGCAAGCTATCGTATAATTCCCGACGTGCAGCCTTTTGGTCGTTTTCGTTTCCTTTAATGATTTTTTGCGCCAAAGAGTACCAGTCACGATCGATGCGCAACATCATGAGGCGGCTACGCGCCCGTGACACAGGGTACACTGGCATTAAGGGAGGATGAGGAAACCGCTCTTCCAGATATTCTAAAATCACACTGGATTCATACAGAACCAAATCACGGTCTACCAACATAGGGACAGTGCCGTAGGGATTGAGCTCGTAAAGATCTTCCTGAGGGTGGTTTGGATCAACCTCCACCATGTCTGCACTGATGCCTTTTTCCGCTAAAACCAAGCGTGCACGATGACAGGAAGGGCAAAGCTTATTGGTATACAAAGTCATTAGCGCACGGCGACTTCCCAAAAAGGCCATAGTGTTTCCCCTCGAAAAAATGATTAACGTTTAGAGAACTGAGGACGTTTACGGGCTTTGTGCAAGCCGATTTTCTTACGCTCAACTTCACGAGGATCACGGGTCACAAACCCAGCAGCACGTAAAGCTTCTTTCAAACCAGAGTCATGCTCAATCAACGCCCGAGTAATACCATGCCGAATCGCACCGGCTTGGCTACTGACCCCGCCACCACAAACAGTGACTTTGATGTCAAATTGTGTGGACAAATCCAATAATTCTAAAGGTTGACGCACGATCATGCGGGAGGTTTTACGCCCGAAATAATCATCAAGCGTCCGGCCATTCACCAAAATTTGACCTTTTCCTTTTTGAATGTATACGCGAGCGATTGAAGTTTTACGACGCCCGGTCCCGTTATTTTGAGTCACTGCCATGTTGATTCCTATTGACTAATTTGTGTTAAATCTAAAACTTGAGGCTGTTGCGCCACGTGAGGATGATCCACCCCCGCGTAGACTTTCAGCTTTCTAAACATTTCACGTCCCAGCGGATTTTTAGGCAACATGCCTTTGACAGCAATCTCTAAAACATCGGTAGGTTTGCGTGCGATCATTTTTTCAAATGAGGTTTCACGGATCCCGCCTGGGAACTCACTGTGGCGATAGTACATTTTGTCCTTCGCTTTGTTGCCAGTCACGGTGATTTTGTCCGCATTAATGACGACAATGTAATCTCCAGTATCAACGTGAGGGGTATAAATGGCTTTGTGTTTACCCCGCAAACGCGTTGCAATTTGGCTGGCTAAACGGCCTAAAGTTTGCCCTGCTGCATCGACAATAAACCAATCACGTTTGACTTCGTGGGCTTTCGCACTAATCGTTTTCATTATTCAACCTTACTTTAAAAAACATAAAATATTAAGAGCCTGACATCATAGCGGTTTTAAAAAGAAGTTGCAAGTCCATTTTTAACAAAAGTGCAATTTTTTTGACAAAGCCTACAAAAATTTTTACAATTGCGTTTATTTTAGGCAAAATTAAATGCCCATTTGGCAATGGATGCTTGGCCTTGTCATCGCCGCAAGCCTAGCCTTAATCAGCGTCTCTGGCTATGCTCACTGGCGCGAAGATCAAAACCTAAAACAAGCACTGGACTTGTTTGGCAACGAGGTGATGCTGGCCCGCAGTTTGAATATCACGCGCGATCAACCACTCTATTTGTGCGCGAGCTTGGATACAGAACACTGTGATGTAAACTGGCAAGGCCCCCTCACCCTATTCACGAGCGAGCACCCGCCTGAGATCGGCCAAATCTTACGACAAGTCAGTTTACCTGATTCAATCCAACTTGAAAGATTGACAAGCTTTAACAATGCCCGCTATCTTGCCTTTATGAACGGCGGCGAATTAGTTTACAATGGCCGTTTTGAGATGAAAAGCCCTCACCAACAACGCTGTTTGAGCCTCAGCAAAACCGCGATGATCAAGGAAATCACATGTCCAAATCAAGCAACCGCTGGCTAAAAGAACATTTTAGCGACCCTTATGTTAAAAAGTCTTGGCAGGATGGCTATCGAGCACGAGCAGCTTATAAACTCATTGAACTGCAAAAAAAATATCGCTTTATCAAGCCCAATATGCGCGTTGTGGATTTAGGGGCCGCACCCGGCAGCTGGTCTCAAGTTGCATCACAGGAGATAGGCCGACGCGGACAACTCATCGCGCTGGATCTACTTGAAATTGACCCCATTGCTAATGTGACTTTTTTGCAAGGCGACTTTACACTTGAAGCGGATTATGAACGTCTGCTTGCAGCTTTAAATCAGCAGAAAGCAGACTTGGTTTTATCTGACATGGCCCCAAACATGAGCGGTCATAAAACAGCTGATCAAATTAACTCCCTTAGCCTGGCTGAACTCGCCTACGATTTTGCCACTAAGACCTTAGTTCTGCATGGCCACTTTGTTAGCAAAGTGTTTCAAGGACCTGGCTTGGATAATTTAATCAAGCAGGCTAAAATGGATTTTACCAAAGTGCATTTGTGCAAACCGGATGCTTCGAGAGATCGCTCTCCTGAACATTTCCTCGTTTGCCTGGATTACAAAAAAGGATGTGCATGAACTCACTCAACGCCCTGTCCCCCTTAGATGGTCGCTACAGCAAAGACACAGAAACCCTCTCAGCTTATTTTTCAGAAAGCGCCCTCATGAAATTTCGCACCCAGGTCGAAATTGAGTGGCTGCTTGCAATGCCAGGGGCAAATTACAGTGACACAGAAAAGCAAAGCTTACGCGCGATCTATCAGCAATTTTCCGATGCCGATGCAGTGGCAATCAAAGCTTTGGAGCGCGAAACCAATCATGATGTCAAAGCCATTGAATATTTTTTACGTCAACGGGCACCTCATATTAAAGCCGCATTATGGCATTTTGCTTGCACCTCAGAGGATATTAACAATCTGGCCTATGCGTTAATGATCAAAGGCGCACTCCGGGAAGTGATTGAGCCTGTTTTAAAAAAGCTCCTCCATGAACTTCAAGCAAAAGCTGAAGAGTATCGTGATACTCCTATGCTCGCGCGCACACACGGCCAACCCGCTAGCCCAACCACTTTAGGCAAAGAACTAGCCAATTTTGCCTATCGCCTGCAACGCCAACTCTACATGCTGGCACAGCAGGGCATTTTAGGTAAATTTCATGGTGCTGTCGGCAATTTTAATGCTCATTGCATTGCCAGGCCTGATCTTAATTGGCCTCAAATCGCCCAACAGTTTGTTGAAAGTTTAGGCCTGCACTTTAATCCCATGGTTACGCAAATTGAGCCCCATGACTATATTGCTGAAATTGGCCATCATTTTGCCCGCATTAATACCATCCTTCTTGGGTTGGCGCGCGATATTTGGACGTATATCAGCCTGGATTATTTTAAACTCAAAGTCGTTAAAACCGAAGTTGGCTCCTCAACAATGCCCCATAAAGTCAATCCAATTGATTTTGAAAATGCTGAAGGAAATTTAGGCTTGAGCAACGCCTTGTGGCTGCATTTTGCTGAAAAGTTGCCAATCTCCCGCTTGCAACGGGATTTGAGCGACTCGACGGTGATGCGCAATATTGGGAGCGCTTTTGGCTATGCCTTGATTGCTTATCGCTCATTGAGCAAAGGACTGGGCAAACTGCAAGCCCATCACAGCAAGATTGAAGCAGATTTAAACTCACACTATGAAGTGCTAACGGAGGCCATTCAAACCATTCTCCGCGATCAAGGTATTGATGATGCCTACGAGCAACTCAAAGCAATTTCCCGCGGTGAACGCTTCGATGCCGCAGTGTATCAGCAATTTATCGCAAAACTAACCCTACCCCCTGATGTGAAGCAGCGCCTAATAGAGTTGACCCCTGCTCGCTATATTGGCTTAGCCACCTCGATATACACTTAAGAAAAAATTAAATCCAAAATAAATTTATTTAAATTTAAAATAATTTTAAATATAATTGCACGTAAAAATAAAAATGAAAATAAAATGTTTAAAGCAAGCACCACTGACCGGAAAATACCTCTCGTATACAAAAAATTCCCAAATGAATTTCTCCTCATTTTAGCAACAAGACAACAAGCTGATGAACCCGCAGCTATAAATATAGAAGAGAAGCGGGCCTTCGCGCTACAGGAGCTTCGGAGACGCAACATAAATCTTCCCGATGTTTCCACATCGCCCATGTCTGTTGTTTTTTTTGACCCATCTAAAAAATCCGAAGCGTTTGAAGGCGTTACCGCCACAGCGGGCACCCTCACAAAAGCATAAAAGAGAGAGCACAGCCACTCTGGAAGGTAACGCATCACCACATGTAACGCATCACCACATAGACTTCCTAAGGCTTTTTTGCTATCCTGCTCTTTTTTCGAATCAAAGGTAGCGCTTTTACATGTTTGACCAGGAACAATTTGATGATCTTTCGCAAATTCGAGAATTGATTGCCTTAGGAAAAGAGCAGGGCTATCTCACTGCGGCTGATATCAACGACCACCTCCCTGCGGAACTAAACGACCCTGAACAGCTCGACAATATTGTCAATCTGCTGCATGACATGAGCATTCAGGTTTTTCAGTCTGCTGAAGATGTTGATCCTTTTTTACTGGAAAACGCAGCACCTGCTAATATCCCGAACGAACTCGAGGCGGAAGGGTCTGCAATTATTGGCTCTGATGATGAGCTCGGTCGCACCAATGATCCCGTACGCATGTACATGCGTGAAATGGGCACAGTAGACCTACTGACTCGTCAAGGTGAAATCCAAATTGCTAAACGGATTGAAGAGGGCACGATTCAAGTCTTGGAGGCCATCTCCGATTACCCAATTGTCATCGAGCAATTCTTGAACTCCTACCATCACGCGCCCACTGAAGAGCGCTCACTTTCCAGCATCATCCTTGGCTTTACTGATGAGGAAGAAGCAGCAACTCCAATGTTGAACTTATCAGAGTTGGGCGAAGAAGAAAGCACTTTACCTGATGCCGAAGTCACTGAAGACGAAGAAGCAGCGAGCGTTGTGGATGTCATTGATGCCGAACTAGGCCCAGACCCACAAAAATGCGCTGAACGCTTCACGATTTTGCAAAATTTATATGATCAATATCGCCAAGTCGCTGGGCAAGACAAGCCCGATCAAAAGCGCCTTAAAGAAGCCCATGCCGCGCTCAAGGCTAATTTCTTGACCTTTAAATTGGCGAGCCAAGAATTTAATCGCCTCACCCATCGTCTGCGCCAAACCCTGGAGAATATCCGCGAACAAGAACGCTTTATTTCCAGGATTTGCGTTGAAAAATGCCGTATGCCGCGTAAAGATTTTTTAAATCAATTCCAAGGCAATGAAAGCAACCCCAACTGGATCAGTGAGCTCGACCCCGTTAAAAATAAAATCGCATTGGAACGCTTAGGCGGCTTTAAGCCTGAAATCGCCGAAGCACAACGCAAAATCAAGCAAGCGTGTGACGCTTATGGGCTTGGCATGGCGGATATTAAAGAAGCAAACCGACGTATGTCCATTGGCGAGGCTAAAACCCGCCGTGCTAAGAAGGAAATGATCGAAGCCAACTTACGCCTGGTCATCTCCATTGCTAAAAAATACACCAATCGAGGCATGCAATTTTTGGATCTGATTCAAGAGGGAAATATTGGCCTGATGAAAGCCGTGGATAAGTTTGAGTATCGCCGGGGCTATAAGTTTTCAACCTATGCTACTTGGTGGATTCGCCAAGCCATCACCCGCTCGATTGCAGATCAAGCGCGGACCATTCGCATCCCAGTACACATGATTGAAACCATCAACAAATTAAATCGCATTGCACGTCAGATGCAGCAAGAAATGGGCCGCGAACCGACTCCAGAAGAGCTTTCAGAAAAAATGGATCTCCCTGAGGATAAAATCCGCAAAGTACTGAAAATTGCCAAAGAGCCGATTTCTATGGAAACCCCTATTGGTGATGATGAAGACTCGCATTTGGGTGATTTTATTGAGGATAGCAATATGAGCTCCCCAGTTGACTCCGCAACCAATGAGAATCTGCGCGAAGTCACGCGTAAAATATTGAATTCTCTCACAGAACGAGAATCAAAAGTCCTGCGTATGCGCTTTGGCATTGATATGAATACGGACCATACCCTGGAAGAAGTTGGTAAACAATTTGACGTCACGCGGGAACGGATCCGTCAGATTGAGGCCAAAGCTTTGAGAAAACTGCGCCATCCTTCACGGGCGGAGACCTTGAAAAGCTTTATGGACGATCTTGAAGAGAAGTAATTTTGCTTGACGATGAGCAATTTTAGATATAAAATTGCTTAATGATGGGCAATTTTAGATATAAAAATGTTTAAAAGAGCACTCAGCGAGCGCATTCAAAATTGGCTTTTTCAAAGCAAAGTGATCTTACTATTTGGCGCACGTCAAGTTGGAAAAACGACACTATGCAAAAACTTAATTAAAAACAATCCAAATAGCCTCTATTTACTCTGTGAGCAAATCGCAGTTAAAAACATTCTAGAGACGCAAAACATCAGCACCATTAAAGCTTTTTTAGGCGAGGCCAAACTGGTTGTGCTTGATGAAGCACAGGTCATTCCAGATATTGGAAAAATCATTAAGTTACTTCACGATACTCACCCGGAAATACAATTGATTGCCACTGGCTCATGCAGCTTTGAACTGGCCAATCGACTGAATGAACCGCTGACTGGACGAGCTCTACAATTTATGCTTTATCCCCTTGGTTTCCATGAAATGCAGAGTGCCCTTTCGTCAGTCGATTTACAAGAAGCACTCCCTGACTGTTTGCGCTTTGGCCTCTACCCTGGTATTTATAAAGAAAGCTTAGCAAAACGAAGTGAACTCCTCATCAATCTCAGCAACCAATACCTCTACAAAGACCTTCTGATCTTTGAAAACATTAAAAATTCTCAAAAAATCAATCAACTTTTAAAACTGCTTGCTCTGCAATTGGGTAATGCGGTTTCTATCCATGAGCTCGCCACTCAATTAGGCTTAAGCCGAAGTACGGTTGAGCGTTTCTTGGATATTCTTGAAAAGATGTTTATTATTATTCGCCTGGGTTCATTCAGTCGCAACCTGCGAAAAGAGCTGACTAAAAAAGCCAAATACTATTTTTATGATGTGGGCATACGCAATGCGCTACTCAATGCTTTTGCCCCCCTTGATGCACGCAATGACATAGGCGCTCTATGGGAAAATTTTGCTATTCTCGAACGACTCAAATTTATGCATAATAGGGGTCAGCAGCCCAACTGCTACTTCTGGCGGACGCATGACCGTCAAGAAATTGATTATTTGGAAGAATCGGGGGATCACTTAAAAGGATTTGAATGCAAATGGCAAAATCCGAAACGCTATCAGGTCCCTTCTGCCTTTACCGAGGCTTACCCCCAAAGCCCTATTGAACTCGTCCATTCCCTAAATTGGCCCATTCTTTTTAATGCGTAATATCATGCGCGAAAAGTACTTTCCATATCGTTAATGCAATGATTTTCGTATCAAACCATAGCGACTGACGCTGGATGTATTCATAATCCAGCTGCACTTTCTCATCTACTGTGACATGATCTCGGCCATTAATCTGCGCCCAGCCCGTGATGCCTGGCAAAACTTGATCCACTCCACGCTCTCTGCGCTTTTCAACCAGATCCGTTTCCGTTGGAATGACAGGCCTTGGACCCACAAGACTCATGTCCCCTCTCAGCACGTTCCATAATTGGGGAATTTCATCCAGGCTAGTTTTACGTAAAAATTTACCAATGCGCGTGAGATACTCGATTGCGTCAATATCACGGCTTGCCAATAGAGGCGCCCCGACATTCATCGTTCTAAATTTGAGAAAATGAAAAGGCACACCATTTTTGCCACAACGTTCTGACACAAATAAAATGGGCCCTTCTGAGGATATTTTGATAAAAAACGCAGCAAACAGCCACAGCGGTAGGGAAAGGATCAGAAATAATGTTGCAAGGATGAGGTCGAAGAGCCTTTTAAAATAGTGATACATCTCTCTTTAAATGCTAGAATGCGCTATGATCTTCCATTATACCTCAATTGCCTGTGACATACACAACTGACATTCTGATTATTGGTGCGGGCATTATTGGCCTTACGCTCGCCTATACACTCAAACAAAAACAACCTGATGTTCGTATTATTATACTTGAAAAAGAATCAGACGTGGCAAAACATGGCAGCGGTCGCAATAGTGGCGTTATTCATGCGGGCTTCTATTACACCCCAGATTCCCTCAAAGCTAAACTCACCGCTGAGGGCAATCGACTCATGAAAGCCTTTTGTCGCAAGCATGACATTCCCATGCGTGAATGCGGCAAAGTGGTGATTGCTCAAAATGAAGCAGAACAAGCGGGGATTCATGAGCTCCATCGCCGCGGCAATGCTAATCAGGTCACAACGCAGATTATTGATGAACAGCAATTAGCAGAAATCGAGCCTAATGCAAAAACTTCGGGCATTGCTTTGTTTTCGCCTGATACGGCCTCTGTCAATCCTGTTGCAGTTTCTCAGATGCTCAAAAAAATACTATCCGAACAAGGCGTACACTTTTTATTTGCAGAAGCGTATCGCAAACGTGGCTCAAAAAACAGCATCATCACTTCAAAAAACAATAGGATTCAAGCCAAAAAAATCGTTAATTCGGGCGGCCTCTACGCTGATAAAATTGCCCAAGACTTTGGTTTTTCACAGCATTATACCATTTTACCCTTCAAAGGCATTTATTTAAAATATGCATTTGACGATCATCCCTTACGTACGCATGTTTATCCCGTGCCTAATCTCAATAATCCTTTTTTAGGCGTGCATTTTACGCTGACTGTAGAGGGGCACCTCAAAATTGGTCCTACGGCCATTCCTGCCTTCTGGCGCGAGAATTATCATCAAATGCAAGGCTTTGATTTGAAGGAATGTGCTTCGATTTTGGCTTTAGAAGCGCGCCTTTTTTGCAATAATGCTTTTCATTTCCGGGCACTCGCACGTGAAGAAATGCGCAAATATAACAAAAATTATTTGACTTCTGAAGCCCTTAAAATGGTTAAAACCATGAAAGCTGCTGGCTTTCAAAACTGGTCCACGCCAGGCATTCGTGCGCAATTGCTTGATAAACGTGATTTTAAATTGGTGCAGGATTTTGTGGTGGAGGGCGATGAGGAGAGCGTGCATATTTTAAATGCGGTTTCTCCTGCCTTTACGGGGAGCTTCGCTTTTGCTATGTGGTGTGTAGAACACCACTTCAACCTTGATACTCTGGCACAATAAGTTTTAATTTTTGCATGAGCTCGACCAGAGAATCGCCCTGAAAACTCTCAACCAACTGGTCAATGCATTCCTTAATGGATTGATTTTCAGAATGATAACAAGATTGCATAATCTTTTGATGAGCCGTCGCGTTTAAATTTTCATGCCCATAAAATAGCTCTTCAAACAATTTTTCCCCAGGCCTCAATCCTGTGTGGACAATCTCAATATCCCGGCCAATTTCTTTCCCAGAAAACTGAATAAGACGCTCAGCCAGATATTGAATTTTAATGGGCTCTCCCATGTCTAAAACGAAAATTTCTCCACCTTGACCCAGACTTCCCGCTTGCAAAATGAGTCGACATGCTTCTGGAATGGTCATAAAATAACGCGTAATTTCAGGATGAGTCACCGTAACCGGCCCCCCATTTTCAATTTGCTTGCGAAACAGGGGGATGACACTTCCAGCAGAATTAATTACATTACCAAAACGCACCACCATAAACTGCGTACCCGCATGCTGGTTGAGCGCTTGGCAATAAGCTTCGCCCATTCTTTTAGTTGCTCCCATGATATTCGTTGGGTTGACGGCTTTATCTGTTGAAATAAAAATAAATTTTTCCACTTGATATTGCACCGCAAGCTCCGCAGTGATTTTTGTTCCCATTACGTTATTTTTAATCGCCACTTTATACTGACTTTCCAACATCGGAACATGCTTATAAGCCGCCGCATGAAAAATCACTTTGGGCTGATGCTGTGCAAAAACAGACTCCATCCATGTAAAGTCCGCAACCGAACCGAGGCAGATCTCATATTGCACTTGATTGGCCATTGCATGTAATTCCTGATCAATTTGATACAAATTAAACTCGGAATGATCTAAAACAATCAATTTTTTAGGTGCAAAATGAGCAATTTGGCGACAAAGCTCACTTCCAATAGAACCCCCTCCCCCAGTCACTAAAACCACTTCCCCAGTTAACAACTCAGTAATTTCAGATGGATCAACATGCACCTCTTCTCGCCCAATTAAATCTTCTACGGAGACCTGACGGAGCAATCCCAAGTTCACTTGTGATGAACTGAGCTCCTGCAAACTAGGCAAGGTAGAATAAGGCAAATCAAAGCGTTCACATAAATCTACAATACTCCGCATCGCTTTTGCCGACATGGAAGGAATTGCAATGAAAACGTGTTCGATCTTATATTTTTCAGCCACAGACCCCATATCTGAAATTTTACCGACAACACGCACTCCATGGAGATCCCGCCCATATTTAACAGGATGATCATCCAAAATTGCAATCGGCCTGTACTTTTGGGATGCATGACGAAATAAATCTCTAATCAATCCTTCACCCGCATCCCCTGCTCCAATGATTAAAACCCGGCTCGCCCCGCCCATTCCATGATAACTTTTACAAAAGCGATAAGCAGTTCGACTTGCCCCCAGCATCAAAACCAGAAAAATAAAGTACAAAAGCGGCACTGAACGCGGCAAAATGTAAACATGATGCTCAGCGGTGAAGAACCAAACGGCAACCAGGAAAAGAGCTCCAACAGCAGCTGCCTTCACAATACGGATTAAGTCTGGAATTGAAGCAAATCGCCAAACCCCCCGATACAACCCAAATAGTACAAAGAAAAAAAACTGCACAGGCAACACAACTACGAAAAAATGCATCAGCACAGCCAGGGAAAACTGAGGACTGGACTCAAAACTAAAACGAAAACAGTATGCAAAAAAGAAGGCCAGCGTAATCGAAACGAGATCTGCGATAACCGCAATACCTCGATTACGATAGATTATCCAAAAGTGATCTATTTTTTTTCTCATGATATTGCTTCGAGAGTGGTTTGTTTCACTAGAGCCCCCATGTTTGCCATATCTTGTTCATCATAAACAGGATCAACTAGGAAACAGAGGCTGCGATCAGCCCAAATTTTGGCATTACAGAACCGGTCTTTTGGCGCAAGGCCCGCTTTTACAAATACCACCTCACGATAAATTTCAGGACAATTCCCCACCAAACATTTCACTCCTGCCGCATTAATCGCGGCCATCAGACGATCTCGATCCCAACCCAGTTTTAATGCCTCTAACTTAACCGAAACATAACAGCGATAGTAGGCGTGGAGGTATCCTGACTCAGGCGCAGAGAACTCAAAGAGGCCTAAATCTTTCAATATCTCCTTCAGAATCAGTGCATTTCGCTGGCGAACTTTCTGCCATTCAGGCAATTTTTTGAGTTGAATTCGCCCCACGGCAGCCTGTGCCTCGGTCATGCGATAATTACTTCCAAAGGACTCATGCAGCCAACGAAACCCAGGCGCGTGCTCCTTATGGTGGACCGTGTCATAATCTTTGCCATGATCTTTGTAGGCCCATGCCTTTTTCCACAAAGCGCGGTCATTGGTTGCAACGAGCCCCCCCTCACCCATCGTTGTGATAATTTTATCCTGACAAAAAGAAAATGCAGACATGTGACCAAAGCTTCCAACGGGCTGTCCGTTTATTTTTGCTCCATGCGCCTGAGCACAGTCTTCAATCACATATAAATTGTGTTGTTTTGCAAATGTCATAATGGATTCCATGTCGCAAGGCCAACCCCCATTATGCATCGCAATGACTGCTTTGGTTTTAGCGTTGACATGGGGCTTGATCGTCTCGACAGTGATATTTTGTGAAATCAAATCAATATCACAGACCACGGGTTTTGCCCCCACTTCGACAACACAACTTGCCGTGGCTAAAAAGGTACGACAGGGAATAATCACCTCGTCCCCCGGCCCAACCCCCAAAGCATGGAGACAAAGCTCAAGGGCATTGGTTCCATTCGCAACGGCAATGGCATACTTAATCCCTAAGTATTCAGCATACTCCTTTTCAAATAATTTGCCTTCATCGCCCGTCCAGTAGTTGACCTTTCCTGATTCCAGAACTTTAACAACCGCATTAATTTCATCTTGAGGATAAATAGGCCATTTTTTCCCGAACATCGCTCACTCTTTTCATTAAAACTCTAGGCATTATAAACTTAAGTTAAGTGTGCGGGAATCCCCACAGCCGTTTTTCCATCTGGAATATCTTGGGTGACTACCGCCCCCGCACCGATCGTACAAGATGAACCAATTTTGATCCCTGGCAAAATAATGGCTCCGGCGCCAATTAAAGTTGATTCTCCAACCCGGACATCACCACATAAAGTTGCATTCGGTGCAATATGACTATGGGCACCGATCACACAATCGTGCTCCACGACTGCACCTGTATTCACAATCACACTATCCGCAATCGTCACATCCGGGTTAATCACTACGCCCGCCATGATCATCAGCCCTTGGCCTAAACGTACAGAAGGGGCAATCACTACATGAGGGTGAATGGCGTTTCCAAATTTAATCCCATGCGCCAACAATACTTCATAAATGCTTTGACGCGTTTCATTTTGACCCACTGCAATGATCACCTGTACAGTATTATTTTGAGAATAAGCATAAAGAAGATCTTGCTGTGAACCTTCCACCTTATATCCCAGTAAAGTCGTATTTAATTTTGCAGGGTGATCATCAAAAATGTGGAGATGGGTCTGCCCTCTTTGAAGCAATACATCTACCACGACTTTGGCATGACCTCCTGCACCGAGTATGAAGAAAGACTGAGACATTCAGTTGGCTCCGTTAAATTTTTCAACTGTAGCTTGGCCGGCTTGTTGGATCCCTTGCGATCCAAGCACTCTTTTAATCGTCAATAGCAAAATTTTTAGATCTAGAAAAAAATCTTGATGATCAACATACCAAACATCTAATTTAAATTTTTCTTGCCAGGAAATTGTATTTCGACCATTCACCTGCGCCCAACCCGTCAGGCCTGGCCTGACAAAATGCCGCCTTCTCTGCTCATCATCATACAATGGCAAATATTCAACTAACAGGGGGCGGGGGCCCACAACGCTCATATCCCCTTTTAGGATATTCCACAATTGGGGTAGCTCATCTAAACTAGAATGACGCAAAAACCGTCCGAAACACGTTAGGCGGATTTCATCCGGCAATAACATCCCTTTTTGATCACGTCGATCAGTCATAGAACGAAATTTATAAACTTTGAATATTCGCTCAGAACGACCCACACGTTCCTGCTTGAAAATCACTGGAGAACCTAAAACAATCCTCACTAAAATAAGTAAAATAACAAATAGCCAACACAACAAAATACACAATAACAGAGCAAAGCAAAAGTCAAAAATTCTCTTAAAAAATTTAGACCACATGATTCTGGTACCACTTAATTGCTTCGTCCAAGCCCGCATCAATTTTATGCGTCGGCTTGTACCCTAAAAGATTTTGGGCTTTTTCAATACTGGCAAGAGAATGTCTCACATCCCCAGCACGAAAATCCCGATAGATTGGGCCTGCCCCTTTGATCTTGAGACGTTCTGTCAGGGCTAGATACAGCTGATTCAGACTGGTTTGATCTCCTACCGCAACGTTATATGCTGTGTTCACCGCTTCCTTATTTTGAGTCGTCGCCGCTAAAATATTCGCTTGAACCACATTCTTGACATAGCAAAAATCACGTGAGGTCTCACCATCGCCGTTAATATAAACAGGTTCTTTTTGCAATAACGCCTTCACCCACAATGGAATCACCGCTGCATACTGGCCGTTAGGGTCTTGTCTTGCACCAAAGACATTAAAATAACGCAAGCCAATTGTTTCGATATCATAACAATTGCTAAAGGCTTTTGCGTAAAGCTCATTGGTCATTTTGCTCACTGCATAGGGAGAAAGCGGATTGCCTTGATGTATTTCCACTTTGGGCAAAATAGGGGAGTCTCCGTATACTGAACTTGAGGAAGCATAGACAAATCGCTTGACTCCCGCATCTTTTGCAGCAATCAGCATATTCAGAAAGCCAGTGACATTCACATCGTGCGTGGCCATGGGGTCCTTGATCGAACGCGGCACACTGCCTAATGCAGCCTGATGCAAGACAAAATCCACCCCTGGCATTACTTCTGCACAAGCATGCGCATCTCGAATATCACTTTCATAAAACTTAAATAATGGAGAACCCAAAAAAGGCTGAATATTTGCCTGATTACCCGTAGCAAAATTATCTATCCCAATGACCTTCTGATTGTGCGCCAGCAAGAACTCCAGTAAATGACTGCCAATAAACCCTGCAACTCCCGTCACAAGCCAAGTATAAGAGGTTTTCGTCAGCTCTTTTTTGATTACTTCAAAATGGGACATACGTTACAAAACCTCTCTGATCACGACAAAGGCTTCGGCTGCATGTCGATGCACAGTACTGCCTCTTAGAATAGCTAATGCCTCCAAAGCTTTCAATGAACGCTCATGAGGAAAGGCCTTGACCTGTGATTGATGCAGGCTAAAGGCCTGTAATTTTAAGGCAAGAAACTCACTCACATCAATGAATAGATTAGGCTGAAACCTTGGAGTTAGAAAAGGTGCATTCCAGTTGGTTTCGGAAAGGGTTTCATAGGCGCAAATCTTGGTAGGGTAAGCCCACTGATTGGGGCGCATTGCCACCAAAGATGAAAGACTAATAGACTGATGATCCAAATGAATATCTCCAATGAAAGGGATAAAAACCATCTCGGGCTGAATCTCTTTGATCAGGGCTCCAATCACTTGGTTGACCTCAGCATGCGCGACTCTATCTAACTCTGCAGCGGGTAGATCACGAAAAAAAGTCTCCTTCACTCCTAACAAATGATGTGCCAACAGAGCCTCTTTCCTACCCTGCTCAACTTGAGCTACAGAAAAAAGGGGAGGCCCCGCCTTTGTTAAAATAGCCACATACACCTCATGGCCTTCTTTTGCAAACCGAGCCATCGTGGCACCACAGCCCAAAATTTCATCATCAGGATGAGGGGCAATTACCAATACTTTCATTATTTTCCTCAGTCATTTTCATGTTTATGGGCTTGCAGTAAGGCTTTTTCATTGCGAATGGAACCCCAAAAAATAGTTTTGAGAGTTTTGCCGATAATCAGCCAATCCAACCAAAAACTTTGGTGATCAATATACCATAAGTCTAATGCCAACTGTTCGTGCCAAGTTAATTCTACATTCCCATTGACCTCGGCCCAGCCACTCACCCCAGGGGACACACTAAACCGTCTTCGCTCGTCCTCACTCATCTCTTCAAGACTAGAGTACAAACAAGGCCGCGGACCGACTATGCTCATTGTCCCCATCAATACATTTACAAACTGCGGGATTTCATCTAACTTAGTGCGCCGCATAAAATGGCCTAATTTTGTGACCACTGCATGATTATGCTTGACCGGGCCTAGTTCTTCTGGGGTTAGACCATGCTTTTCATACATGCTACGGAATTTAAAAATAGTAAAGGGCTTTTCGTTTTTACCTACTCTTTTTTGTAAGAAAAAAACACTCCCACCTGTCTCTAATTTTATCAATAAAGCTAAAACTAAAAAAACAGGAGACAGGAAGATGAGCGCGATTAACGCTAGAGTAAAATCAACTGCTCGCTTGCCCATCGCTCATGCTCTAAGGCTGAGCCAAGAGCACAAAACCACTTCCTGTTTTCATGGGGATGACTTCATAATGACTAAAGCCTACAGCCTTAACTAAATCCTCAATCCGCTTTTTAGAATAGAAATAAACGCTTCCCTTGCTTGTAAATAAATAACGTAATTTACGCAATGCGCCACGAATAAGCGAATGCCCAGGAAAGGAAATAATGATCTTGCCTTGGGTCACTTCCTTCATTTTTTTCAAAAAAGGCTCTGGGTTAGCAAGATAATCAAATACCCCGATTGCAATGGTCACATCAAATTTCTGATTGAAATCTGTTTCTAAAAAATTAGCGACCCGGAATTCACATTGGGTGCTAAAGTTCTGAGACTCTACCCGACGTTTTGCAATATCTAACATAGGTTGTGAAAAATCCACTCCCAACACGAAAGCCGCACCTTTGGCGGCAAAATTAACAATATAGACACCAGAGCCACAGCCGATATCCAAAACATTTTTGCCTTTAATGTCCCCCATCAACTGATCAACTAAATCAAAACGCTCAAAAATAGGTTTTCTAAAACGACGATTGAACCAGGTGTTAAATTCACTCCCATCGCTGTAGATGGAGTCAAATGCCTTGGCATCTTTCTCAAAACGACTTTGAATTTTCTTGAAATCATTCCCTGACATTATTTCCCTCGTTATTTAGCTGATATAAAACGGGTTATTCTAACCCCATCTCTTTTAAAATGCTAGCATTCACTTTATTGACATCATATTTTCCTAGAGCAATTTTGCGGCTTGCGATGCCCATCTCCGGAATCAACTGAGGGGCTTTAATAAACTGCTCCATCATTTCACAAAGGGGCTCAACTGCTTTAGGTGGGACTAAAAATCCATTTTGACCCGGAATGACCGTTTCCCGACAACCCGGTGCATCAGTCGTCACAATCGGTCGCCCCATTGCCATTGCCTCTAGCACAGTGCGAGGGGTCCCTTCATGATAAGAAGGCAAAACATAGACTGATGAATCTGCGATGGCAGGCCTCACATCTTCAAGCTTACCTAAATACTCAATATCGCCACTTTCCACCCAATTTCCTAATTCAGTTTTAGAAACCGCATTGGGATTACTATCAATCCAACCCACTAATTTAAATTTTAGATGGGGGTAGCGCCTGCGAAGTATTTTTGCAGCGGCCACATACTCCCTGACTCCTTTATCGTATAATAAACGCGCGATCATTAAAAATGAAAGGTCCACCGGATAGGGCGCAGGTAAAAACACATCACAATCTACGCCAGAACCATTCACAACACAAGTTTTTGCATTTTTATTAACCAGATTTTTCTGTAAGAACAATGCTTGGTTATCCTGATTCTGAAAAAAAACTTTGTGGGCACACCGTAAAGCTATCCTAAACAACCCTCTTGCCACGACCCCGATGAGGCGAGTTTTGATGCTATGATCCAAAAAAACATAGCCTGTACCTGTAATTAATGCATAAATTTTAGGGATCTTGACCAATCGGGCCACCAAAGACCCATAAATCACTGGTTTTATTGTATAACTAAAGACAATTTGCGGCCTCTCTTTACGCAATATTTGCCGAAGCACTCGCATTAATTTGAAGTCCTGTATTGGGTTTAACCCATTACGAGCAAGGGGAATGGCAATAAATCGAATTTGATATGACTCTAATTTTTTTTGGACTGACGCGTTTTCAGGAGCAATTGCAACCACCTCAAAGCCCTTATCTTGACAGGCTTGCATCAACTGTAAACGAAAATTAAGCAAGGAATCGGGGAAGCTGGCTATAAAAACAACTTTATTACTATCCACTTTGACTGCCCTCACCTTGCATCGCAGACTGTAAAATAGTGAGAAGCAAGGGTGCTGCTCTCTCTAAGCTATATTCTTGAAGCCCCTTGTCACGCGCACATCGACCCATTGTAGTACGCAATTCAGGGTCTACTGCTAGGCGAAATAAGCACTCCTCCCACTCCTCTAAAGAATCCGCAAGATAACCATTTTTGCCAGATTCTACTATTTGGGCATTTATACTAACAGGAGACGCCACCATCGGCTTAGCGCATGACATGTATTTGATCAGCTTAAATCCGCACTTCCCTCGTTCCCATGGCTCATCAATTAAAGGCATAATGCCAATATCAACTTTTTGTAATAACGCAATTTCTTCTGCTTCATTCCAACCCTGCGGCCAATTTTCACACTCCATTTGTACTCCTGGAATTGCATGAATACCCCCTATTACACTCACTCTGATTTTTATTTTTTTAGACAGTGCAATTAATGCCTTATCAATTAAAGCCAAATGGCGGAGGGTCGTGGGAGAACCCACCCAACCAATCACTACTTCCTTTTCTTCAATGCCAGGCTGCCCCAGTGGTTTATATTTCTCCATATCCACAACCGTGGGAATGGCCGTAATTTTTTTTGCGCCAAAGGCCATGGCTTTTTGATACACATAATCATTTCCAACAATCACATGCTGCGCTCTGCGCATGATATTGGGAATTTTCCCACTCAATAATTGACGACACTTCTTCCACCTGTGCATATCATAGTAGTGAAACACAGCATCATCGTAATCCACCACATATTTTTTAGGCAAAAAAAACTGCTCTAAACCAAAAGGCAAAAAGGGAAATAACTCCCCATCGGTAATGTAAGCTAAATCATATTTTGATTTTTGAAAGAGTAAGAATAAGGCACGTTTTAAGTAACGGTAAAACAAATAACTGAAGGATTTTTTCTTGTTTTTAAAAGCTCGCTGAAGATGAACATGATCTAATAATGGCCTAAATGTGATTTCAACACCTTGTAGCTCCAAATAATCAAAATACTGCAATGCCCGATAGCGAGAGCTTGCTCCGGCAGCATCATATCGTGATAAAACCAATAGTTTCATCTTATTGTCCCCGCCAAATCGCGATAGATTTGATCATAACGACCCACGGCTGTTTTTTTTGAAAAATGCACCCGAAATAAAGAGGAAAATCTTCCTGGCTGCTCCCGTTTTTGAAGCTTCTCCCAAAGCTTTTGAGCCTCTCCCCTCGGATCATCACGCACTCTTTGCAGGTCTAGAAGCAAGCCTACATCAGGATATTCTGACAAATAATGCGTCATATCTCCATAACCTTGATTGGTAATAGAAAACAGGTGACACGACACATTTTCAGCAAATTTCGTTGGAGCTGATGCCTGCTTCGCAAAACAAGGCTTGATAAAAAACAAACTTGCATCTGCCACGTTTAGGTATTGATAAACCTCTTTAAAAGAGGCTGCTCTCAAACCATAACCTGAATCTACGCCATATTTTAACAGCAAGGCTTCTATGCTTTCATGCTGCCCATTATTTAAGATCAACCATTTAATTTGAGGGTGAAGCAGGTGCAGCGCTTTAAATAACAGACATTCTGCTTCAAAATCGACCCAGCCATTTACCGAACCACTATGTAAGAGAATAAAATCATCCTGATCAAAGCCCAAACTCCACCTAAAATCGAGTGTCTCAGCTGCACTCATACGTTTAAAAACCTCAGGATTAGCGCAAGTTGGAATCACTGTAATTTGGTGATCGGACACCCCATAACGCTCATGAATAATCGGTTTTGACACATGGGTTAAGGTGACAATATGGTCCGCATTTTTATAAACAAGACTTTCTAATTTAAGCAATATTTGGGTGAGTAAAGCATCGCGCTTCAAGCGACCATCCACAATTTTTTCTTCTAAAGCAAAACCTCGAATATCAAACAAAAATTTTATTTTAAAGATTTTTTTTAAAAGCAAACCCATGACGCCTGGAATTAAACTTCGTGCATGAACTATTTCAATTTTTTCCCGACGGACCCATTTTATTAAAACACACAGGGCAATGATAACCTGCCAGATGCTCGACAACACTCCATAACGATTCGAATAGACAAAAAAATCCCAGCGAATCCCAACCTCTTCCAATCGGGTTCGCATCTCGCTATATTTTTTTTGATCCTGCTGCTTCTCAAAAGAGAGCAGATAAATTGCATGCATCTTCACCAAGTCCAGAAGATATTGGACCACCTGGGATTCCCCTAATGCCTCCGTCATCCCATTCAATGAAATATACAGCACTTTAGCCATGAGAGACATGCTCCTTCCACCACAAAATGGTCTCATCCAAGGCTTGATCCAGTGTGTAGGCAGGACGCCAATTCACTTCATTGAAAAGTCGTGTCAGCTCGGGCACGACGATCATATTGGTTTTCTGCGCAGGCCTTTCCTCATTGATCCATGGCTCTGCTTTCAATTTTTGAGCCAATAGATGAGCTAAATCCCCAACACGCATGACCTCTCCAGAGCCAATATTCACAGAGCCGCTCACTTCACTATCCAACAAAGCAACCAAGGCACTAGCCACATCTTTAACATACATAAAATCACGAATTTGATAAGCACTGTTGAGAGTAAATTTTTGCTGGGTCAACACATGACAAATGAGCCCTGAAATCAAGCGCTCTCGATACTCGTGAGGCCCAAACAGAAAAAAAATTCTTCCGGACGCAAAGGAAAGATTGTGCTGTTTTGCCATGGCCTCTGCCAGCAAAGACAGGGCGTATTTCGCAGTACCATAAACTGTATTAGGCTGACAAGGCGTCTCGTACTCTTTACACAAACCATATTGCCAATCATATTCAGCGCAAGTCCCTGCAAAAACAGCACGCTTTCCACCCTGTCCAATAAAAGCTTCCAATAAATCGAGACTCGCCTTAACCCAGGAAAAATTCACCGGAGAATGCCAATATTGTGGCGGCTTAGCATACCAAGCTAAATGCAAAAGATGGGTGGGCTTGACTGCTTGCAAAAGCGCCTGCATGGCTTTTTGATCCAATACATCCACTCCAGAACTGACAGATACTTCAAAGCCTTTGCTTTCTAAAAAAGGAAGGGTATGCTGGCCAATAAAGCCGCGCGCGCCCGTCACTAAAACACGCTTCATGGTTGGATATCCTTTAAACCAGGCAAGGCTAGGTCTTTGGGAGAACTTATTATTGGCTGAATAGGCCATATGATATTAAGCTCTGGATCCTGCGCAAACAACCCTCTGGCAGAGGCGGGATGATAATCTGATCCCATTAAATAAAAAAGCTCAGTATCGTCCCGCAAAGCTTGAAACCCATGGGCAAAGCCCTCGGGAATATATAAAGCGCATTGATTTGTTTCACTCAACTCAAACCCTTGCCACTGGCCAAAAGTAGGCGATTTAACACGTACATCCACCACCACATCCCACACGGCACCTTTGCGACAGTATACCACTTTGGTCTCAGCATGAGGTGCAACTTGATAATGCATGCCTCGCAAAGTCCCTTTTTTTTTATTATAGGAAACATTACATTGGCTGATGTGCGGATTCAAACCATGTTGCGCAAACTCTTTTTGACAAAAGCTGCGTGCAAAAAATCCTCGCTCATCGCGAAGAGGATTCAAAGTGATCACAAACACCCCTTTGAGTTCTGCCTCCTCAAATTGCATTTTATTGGACAACTTGTACCGAGGGAACAGCCACCAAAAATTGCCCGCCCCATTCTTTGATATACGCCATTTGCTCTACAATTTCATCCTTTAAGTTCCAAGGCAAAATCAGGACATAATCTGGCTTTGCTTTTTTGATATGATCAGGATGAAAAATAGGAATGCGGCTGCCTGGCAAATAATGGTTTTGTTTATGCGGACTGCGGTCCACCGTAAATGCAAGCAAATCTCCATGCAGGCCACAGTAATTCAATAAGGTATTGCCTTTCGCAGGTGCGCCGTAACCCGCAACCATTTTACCCTCTTGCTTGGCTTTTAATAAGAATTGCAATAGATCATATTTAATCTTTTGAGTCTTTTTTGAAAACTCATTATAAGTCTGCACATCCTGCAACCCTTCAGCCTTTTCTTTTGCAAGGATATCTTGAACCCGATCCATAACAGGCTTAGCTTGATCCTGCTGATGTTTGACAAAAATACGCAAAGAACCCCCATGTACCGGAATTTCTTCAACATCAAAAATAGTCAAGCCATGATGCGCGAATACTTTGCACAAAGTATAGAGTGAAAAATAAGAGAAATGCTCGTGATAAATGGTATCAAATTGATTTTCATTCATGAGCTTTAATAAATGGGGAAATTCAATCGTCAAAACCCCTTGCTCGGCAAGGATAATCTTCATCCCACCCACAAAATCATTTAGATCAGGCACATGTGCAAGGACATTGTTTGCAAGCAAAACATCTGCGCGAATTCCTTCAGCATGCATTTCCTTGGCCGTTTCCACCCCAAAGAAAACATTACGTGTAGGAATACCCTTCTCTTTTACAGCTACAGCCGCCACATTGGTTGCGGGCTCAACCCCTAAAACAGGAATACCTGCGGCTTTAAAATACTGGAGTAGGTATCCATCATTGCTAGCAATCTCAATCACAGTATGGCTCGACTTGAGTTTAAAACGTGCCAGCATCATTTCTACATACCGCTTTGAATGCGCAAGCCAACTATCCGAATAGGATGAAAAATAAAGGTAATCACTAAAAATAGACTCAGGGGCCACAAATTTTGGCAGCTGTACCAATAAGCATGAACTGCATACTTCTGCCTTAAGAGGATAAAAAATCTCGCCTTGAGATAAATCTGCTTCCGTGAGATAGGCATTTGACAAAGGGGAGGTTCCCAAATCAGCAAAAGTATGATTGAGTATCTTTTCACAAAACCGACAACGATAAACGCCTTGCACTCTTTTCTCCTATAATCGCCAGCAGGTCACTTGCCTTGCTGCAAGTTGCACTGGATCTAAAACACTCTTCACATCAATCACAATCTGACTATTTCCCCCGAAGCGCCGCACCCAATCCTCAATCGAAACAGCAAGATATTCCTGATGTGCAACCGCCAAGATCAATACCTCTAAGTTTTTGAATTGATCAAGCGGGGTAAGACCAAGAGCGTATTCTTGCATAAGGTCCTCTGGATCGGCAAGCGGATCATGCACTATCACCTGTACCCCATAGTCTTTTAATTCTGCAATAATATCGATGACTTTAGTGTTTCGAATATCCGGACAGTTTTCTTTGAAGGTAAAGCCCAAAACCCCCACTTTTGCTTCTTTTAAACAAATCCCTGCTTGCGATAGCAATTTGATTGTTTCACGCGCAATATAAGCACCCATGCCATCATTTACACGCCGCCCGGCTAAAATCACCTGCGGATGAAACCCGATTGACTCTGCTTTGTGCGTGAGATAATAAGGGTCAACACCAATGCAATGCCCCCCAACCAATCCCGGCCTAAATCCAAGAAAGTTCCACTTTGTACCCGCTGCATCCAAAACTTCTTTGGTATCAATCCCCAATTTATGAAAAATCATGGCGAGCTCATTCACAAAGGCGATATTCAAGTCGCGTTGCGTGTTTTCAATGACCTTAGCGGCCTCAGCCACTTTGATACTTGAAGCTTTATATACACCGGCTTCAACTACGCTGGAATAAACCTCTGCAACTATCTCGAGTACTTCGGGAGTTTGCCCTGAAACAATTTTCCTAATTTTGGTAAAACTATGCTCCTTATCACCCGGGTTTATCCGCTCGGGGGAGTAGCCCACAAAAAAATCAACTCCGCATTTTAAACCTGAATATTGCTCCAATACAGGTACACATTCTTCTTCTGTCGTTCCGGGATAAACAGTAGATTCGTACACCACAATATCGCCTTTTTTTAAAACAGGGGCAATTGTTTTTGATGCACTGAGTATGGGACCTAGATCGGGTTGATTAGCCTGATCAATTGGCGTGGGAACGGCCACAATAAAAAAATCAGCTCGCTTTAAGTCATCTCTGTAGCTAGTAAACAAAAACCGACCCGCTTTTAGATCTGCAGTACTCACCTCTCCTGTATGATCTACCCCTTGCTTTAATTCTTCAATCCGCTTTGCATTAATATCAAAAGCAATGATCTCCTGTCCTTTAGCAAAAGCCGCGGCCATAGGCAATCCGACATAGCCTAAGCCTATCACTGCTATTTTACGCATCGTTTTCCCTCTTTTTTTCGTAAATATTCTATCTTTTCCTGGCAATATAATCCATACGCCAGGCTAAAAACAATCAAAAATGCCGGCAAATACATGGCTTTTTCACGAGTTGATAATCCCAAGTTTGTGTTAATCAATGCGAGAAAGCTCATCCCCACCACAAAATAAAAAAACATTAACCGCACCGCACTGTTGTTCTTTGCACGCGCTGCAAATATCTTTCTTTTTTTCCATGAAAAGAAAAGTAAATAAATGAGGAAAAGATTTTCAAATGATTGCAAGACACTTTGTAAATTGTTAGAAAAAATAAATAAGGGAAAGCATAAATTCATTAAAAAGCTATAGGGCAATAGCAAAGGTAATAACGCTGGGTTAGTGGACATCGGGAAAGAAGTTCCGACACTTAAATACTGCTGCTGTAACACAGCCTGAGAAGCAACCTGTCCAAAGTTGGAAGCATGCCCCAAACGCCTATCAATATTTCCTCCTACTGTAATACTCACAATGTGTTGTGCCAGGCTAATAAAAATAAATACAAATAAGAAGGACAACCCAATTTTCACCCAATAAGTGCGGGGATTTTTTCCTTGCGCTAAAAAAGTCAAATACCATGCAAACACAATGATCAAAATCAAGTAGGGCCGAGGCATTAATATCATCAAGCCGACAAGCACCAATAAACCTAAGGAAAATAGCTTAGATGTGGAAGTCTTTAGCGAAAATAAACAAATAAAAAATAAAGGCAAAAATAAAAAAGGCCAAGCATCCTTCATGCCAGCTGTAAAAAACAAAATGGAAGGCCAACACAATATCACCCAAGCCGGCACAGCCAAAATGCGAGCCCGAGTCATATTTAACTCATCTGCTATTTTAAGGTACAGGCAATACCATAAAATGCTGCCCAAAAACCCTAACATGCCGAAAAAGAACAAAGTCGCTAAAAAAGAATCTCCCGTTAAAAATAAGCGCACATACCAGACCACATTCAAAATAAATCCGCTGCCAAAAGGAGACTTAAACGTTTGATTGATTCCAGGCGTGGCCAATGGAAAATAATAGGAATGCGAATCTGAACCGACCAAACTATAGGCAAAAGTTCCCAAAATATGGCCTAACCAACAAACGATCACAGCAGGAAAAATTCTTTTATAAAAAGGCGTAAATCCCCGTAAGATTGCTAACCCCAAACAGAGCGCCGCCAAACTTAATATGCAGATCATTAACATGAAACAACAGAATCCATCATAACTATTAACTGGCTCTACTTTATCAAAACCTTTGAGAGATAGCGATCAGAGCATTTGCCTACTAGCAATCGAAGAAAACAGCGATTATAATCCCCTCTTTCCCACAGGAAAAAACCAAAATTATGTGTGGCATTGCAGGATTTATTAATTTACAAGATCGAAACTTAGCCATTGAAAAACTGCTACAAGCCTTACATCATCGCGGCCCAGACAAACAAAGCCATTATAGTCATGACGCACTGAGCTTAGTTCATACTCGCCTAGCCATTCAAGACATTCAGCATGGCCATCAACCCCTGCATTACCAACATTACACTATTATCTTAAACGGACAAATCTACAATCACCTCGCCTTGCGGAAGGAGTATTTGCGTGATTTTCCTTTTCAAACCTCAAGCGATACTGAAACCCTGTTAGCGATGTACATTCAATTTGACAAAGACCTCTTTCAATACCTAGATGGGATGTTTGCTTTCGCCATTTTGGATAGAAACAAAAACTCCCTATTTTTAGCTCGCGACCGAGCTGGTAAAAAACCTCTTTACTATTATAAAAAAAATGACCGCTTTGCCTTTGCAAGTGAGCTCAATGCCTTAAAAGCGATTCTCCCCTTGACCCTCCATCACGAAGCGATCAAGAGTCTCCTCCGCTGTGGCTTTTTCTTTAAAGAACACACCCCCTATCATGAAGTCTATGAACTGAATGCGGGCCATTATCTCAGCCTTGATCTAACAAGTCTTGCCCTTCAAAAAAAGTCCTATTTTGATCTTTTGGAGGTTTATCATCAGCCCAAACTTGAGCTGTCTCTTCCCGATGCCATGGCCTTGACAGATCAGACTCTTCAAACTGCCGTAAAGAATAGACTCATGAGCAGTGAGTTAGAAGTCGGTGCATTTTTATCAGGTGGGATTGATAGCAACCTGATTGTGGCACTTGCCGCTCAGGAGCAATCTCGATTAAAAACATTTACAGTCAAATTTCCAGGTGAATATGATGAAACTTCCCTTGCCAAGCTTACTGCTGCACGCTATAGAACAGAACATACTGAAATAGAAATTGCCATGGATGTGGAGCAAGACTTAGAAAAAATCTTACTCAACTATGGCGAACCTTTTTTAGACTCTAGCGCTATCCCAAGCTATTATGTTGCGAAAGAAGCTAAAAAACACGTCACTGTGGTCTTAAATGGCGATGGCGCTGATGAGCTTTTTGCAGGCTATCGACGTTATGTGCCCTTGACCAAAAGATGGATAGAGTGGGCACGAACCTTCGCCTTCCTCACCGCTATTTTGCCTAAACCTCACCATAAAAAGAGCAAATACAATTATTTTTATCGCCTGCTCGCTATGTCCAGTAAGCAAGGCTTAGATTTTTACACTTCAGCTACGGTGGATGCTTTTAACGATAGCTACACTTTCCCGCTCAATGCTATTGATGATCAGTTGGATGGTTTTATCCATCAAGTCCAAGGGGATCCCCATTTGTCGGCCTTGGATAAAATGCTCTACCTTGACTTTAATCTTCTGCTTTTTGGCGACTTACTTGTTAAAATGGATATTGCAACCATGGCTCATGCATTGGAAGCTCGCAGCCCTTTTCTCTCCCGAGATATGCTAAGGCTCTCAGCCCAACTTCCAGATCACTATAAAATAAAGGGCACGGCGACCAAATTTATTCTGCGCCAACTGGCTAAACAATACCTCCCTCTTGAATTGATCAATCAACCCAAGCGGGGATTTGAAATCCCCCTTAAATCCTGGCTCAATCACGAGCTCAAAACGAAAATGCATGCTTATTTAGAAGGCACGCCCAAGGTCAGTGACTATGTTGCTCCTTCCTTTATCCAAAACCTGCTCCAAAGAAAAGTCCCTATCTCTGATGAGAAACGCGCTAAGATGCTTTGGTCTCTTCTCGCGACTGAAATTTGGCTGCAACATAATTAGGGGAAGGCAACAATGTGCGGAATAACGGGTTTTATTGATTTTAAAAAAAAGAGCACACCAGAGATGCTTAATAAAATGGTTCAAACGATACAGCGTCGTGGGCCAGATGACCAAGGCTACGCTTTATTGGACACCCATTTCGCTCAAATTGGCTTGGGTCATAGCCGGCTCTCCATTCTTGATTTATCCGAAGCAGGGCACCAACCCTACCATTTTGAAGGCTTATCTCTCACCTATAATGGAGAAGTCTATAATTTTGAGGAAATTCAAAAACAACTTACGCAAAAAGGTTATACTTTTCAATCTCATTCTGACACCGAAGTGATCATTAAAGCATTTCATTGCTGGGGAGTGGATGCCGTGCAACAATTTCGCGGCATGTTTGCTTTTTGCCTCTACGACAGTAATGCCCAGAAAATTTACCTCTTTCGAGATCGCGCAGGCGTAAAACCCCTTTATTATTACCACCAACATGACCTCCTTATTTTTGGTAGTACACTGAGCCCTTTGATGCAGCATCCTTGTTTTCAAAAGCGCCTCAACCAAACAGGCCTCTCACATTACATGCAATGGGGTTATATTTCTGCTCCACATTCTATTTTTGAAAATACCTTTAAGCTAAAGCCTGGGCACTTTGTTATCTTAGATCTCAAGGACCAAAGCTTTACTGAAAAACAATACTGGTCAGTCCGTACAGTGCAAGCTGCTGCCAATCTCTCCGAGGAAGAAGCAACTGCACAACTCGAAACCATTCTGCAAGAATCTTTTCAACTCCGCATGGTTGCAGATGTTCCCGTCGGCTGCTTTTTGAGTGGCGGCATTGATAGCAGCCTCGTCACAGCTATTTTGCAAAAACACTCTTCCACGCCTTTGCATACCTTCACCATTGGCTTTGAAGAGCAACAATACAATGAAGCTGAGCATGCAAAGAAAATAGCACACTATTTAGGAACCGTGCATACGGAACATTACTGCAGCAAACAAGATGCACTGGATATTATTCCTCAATTACCGGAAATGTATGATGAGCCCTTTGGTGATTCCTCTGCCATCCCCACACACCTTGTCGCAAAACTTGCAAAACAAACTGTTAAAGTAGCCCTATCTGGGGATGGTGGGGATGAGCTTTTTGGTGGTTATTCAGTTTATGCACGTTTCCCCTCCCTATTTCAAAAGCTAAAAAAATTGCCTGCGCGGCATGCAATGTTATGGCTGTCTCAACTTATTCCAAATACAATGCTCAGCAAAAAATCTCTTCGGCTCCAAGCACTTCTGCCACTGATGGACGACAGCTTACTTTACCGTACAGCTTCATCTGTTCTGACTCCCACAGAGGTCAAGAAACTGATTGGGCAGCATATTTTTTGTGATGCTGTGCCACAGGGCTCAAGCATGGCAGAAACCATGATGCTTGCTGACTTTGAAACTTATCTTCCCGAAGATATTCTTCACAAGGTGGATCGCGCTACTCTGTTTATTGGCCTAGAAGGCCGTGAGCCATTACTAGACCATAAAATCATTGAATATGCTGCAACCCTGCCTCTGGTTTATAAACAGCAGAAAAAGATTCTCAAAAAAATTCTTGCAGGCTACCTTCCACCCGCTTTTTTTGAACGCAAAAAACAAGGCTTTGGCCTCCCCCTTAATCAATGGCTCCAAAGTGATCTAAAACCGTTAGTCAATGAGTATTTGGATGATGTGAGGCTCAAAAAAAGCGGAATTTTAAATTCACAGTATGTTAACCAACTTAAGCATAATCTTTTTTCTGGCAAACTTACAGACCACCAAGATATTTGGGTTTTGCTCATGTTTCAAATGTGGCATGAACGTCATTTCTCCTAGACTTGCCGTTTACCTGCCACACGTTTATACCAAGTTTTCAGATCTCCGAACATGGCTTCCACCAAAAAATCATAGCGATAGCCATTTTTCGCCCTGAACCCTCCCATGTCCACAGCAGGGTATTGGGTCAAAGGATAAAAATCATAGTTCCCTGCAGACACATGCTGTAGAAATTCATCCAAAGATAAAAACTCATCCTGCTTTTTAAAACAAAACCCTAAATCAAGGTCACACAAAAGCCATTTTTTTCTGATAGGGCAATAGACTTCAATCATGTAATGCCCATCATCGCCATTCAATTCTTCTAGGGTCATTGTCGCCACAACACGCGATTCCAATTTTAATTTTTGCAAGATAAAATGGCTAAAAACGGCCATATCCTGGCAGCTTAAATTAAGCTTTCTGGACTTCGCCAACTCATAACATCTTAAATTGGTTTTTCCATCATCTTCATTTCCATGATTATGCAGTGCTGCCAAAGAGGCCAATAAAGTCAAGATATCTGCTTCAAGTTGATATACTACCCTTTGCTCATTTTTTTGGTCATACTGCATAAAACGGTAAACGCCAGACCACCTTATGTCATAGGTTGCGCCTTCATAGACATAATACCCTGGGGCGATTATCAAATCATCAGGTAAGGGCAGCGCATGGTCACTCGCACAAGGATTCAGTTTAACGACAAGACTTTCGCATAAATAATAGGCTGCCACTTGATGAAAAGGGGCCCTCATCTTAAATGGGTGGGCAACGCTACGAGCCAGGCGCAAGCCCAAAACCGCTCCCTTTTGCAGCCAGCCTAACGATTCTTTTGCCACTTTGCGCTGCTCCGTGCGCTTTGCATATTCTAATAAACGCATTAATAGATCCTTTGAAAACAACAAAATCATTCCCATGAACCCAATGGCACAAAGTGAAATGAAAAGCTTTGATAAACAAGATAATTTTACCTGATTGAGAACGGTATAGCATCCACAAAAAACCAAGCTGGCAAAAAAAACACGTATCCAAGAATACGGCACTTTATACAAAGACTGACTCATCAACACATTACCACCAAAAACAATCCCCCCCGAAATCAGCATTGCGATCACGGACCCCCACAAACCAAAGTGGGGAATCAATAAGAAATTTAAGGCCGTATTCACAACCCCAGTGACCACATTCACAACTGCAATGCGAATAGTCTTGCCATAAATCCAAGCGCCGGGGGTAAAATCATAAAAGGAGGTCAAGACCACCCCCATAAATAATAAAGGGACGTAGGCCCCCGCCTCTAAGAAATTTTTTCCAGCAATCAGTGACATTAAGCCGTGCTGAAATACTAAAAAAAACAGAGCTCCAGAGAATGCTGCCCACAAAGTTAATCTAAATAAAAAGGAAATAGTTTTGGGAAATTCGGGCTTTTGATAAGAAGAATAAATATACGGCAACAAACCCAAAGACAAGACCCCAATCGCAGCAGGACCAATACTCGCTAAACGGGATGCCACACCATAAATTCCCAGATCATGAAAATTCAGCAAAATCCGAATTGCCCACTTATCAATCGCCAGATAGAAATAACTCATGACACTCGACAAAGCCAAAGGCGTTGAAAAAACTAACATTTGCTTCAGTTTCTCTCTCGAAAATTGGAAAGAAAAAAGCGTGTAAACATGCGTATAGGCATATAGCCCTCCCAAAGCATAGCCCAAGCACAGCCCTAAAAAATACCCCATTGCACCCATTTGTAAAAATCGAATACTTACATAAGTAAAAACGACAGAGCTTACGACCATCAAAATTGAAGCCTTCACAAAAGCATGTGGCTTTAAAAGCCAACGCAACTGACTATTCATATAAGTAAAAATTCCAGAAAAAATAATACACAATAACGCTGTCAAGTACAAAATAAAATCATCTACCCCGACCAATGGAATACTCAGAAATCGAAAACCCCCACTTAATATTAAAAGACATAAAAGATACGCTAGACAAATAAACCAAAAACCACTTGAGGCATACAGCCTTTTTTCTTCTATCGTTTCTGCTCTTACAACAAAGCGTGATGTTGATTGAGTAATATTGAGCGTTACAAGGTAATTAACAATACTTGTCAAAGATGCAACGAGTGAAATCACCCCAAACTCATTCACAGTAAGAAGACGGGTCAAAAGCGGCAAAAACAAGAGATTAATGAAACTCGTAATAAAAGTTCCAATACCATAGATCGCGCTATCCTTAAAGATGTTTTTTAACATAATTCTGATAGCTCAGATGTGCAAGAGGGCCATTTGGATCATCCAATGTTACCATTTTATCCTCGCTCAATATTCTGAACAACTTAACATACCGATCAATTAAACCCTCCCCCACTTCTTTATCAAACCAAGCTTTGGATTTTTTTCCAATCTTCTGATACTTGAGTGGATTCTCTTGAAAATCTGTCAGAATCGCACAAATTTCCTCTGGTTCCATCGCATGAAGCAGGGGAAGATCATGGCGACCACCGCGTTCTATCTTTGCGCATCCAATGACTGGAACAGAACGCGAAAAAGCCTCATAGGTCACTCCCCCACAAGAAATGACTTCAGGGTTAAAAATACCAGTTACAAGATCAGCGTGATCTAATCCCGAGTAAATATATTTACGATTCATACTCGGCACCCATTTGATGTAAGATTCAATCCCCAGCGTTGCAATTAATTCTTTAGAGGCACTGACATCACACCCATATTCAAATAGCACAAATACTGGATTTTTGAAACGATTATGCTCTTTAATAAATTTTGCATACCCTTCGATGGCGCGGTCGTTCCCATTATAATCAGTGCCTGTTTTCCAAGTTTGCCTAATCTGGCTAAATAATACAAAATCGTGATTTTTCAAAAAATCCCAACGCGTTTCAGTAGAAGGACACGCAATGGGATAAATCATTGGAATATTCCAATCAATCCAAGGCTTCCCCATATTAGCTAGAGCATCTGCAATATGCAAATCGTTGCTAGCGAATGACACTGTGCAGCGCACCTTTTGAATGGCAGCACGCTGATACTTCATGATATAACGCATTAACATTGAATAAGGGAAGTATTTCTTCCTTGAATAGTTAAATAAATCAGTTAATTGATACACATCCCCACCGTATGGAATCAGCACATCCAGCGGCTGCATGCCTGCCCTTTCAAAAAAAGCTAAGACACCACATCCTATCACGACATCAAAACCCACTAATTCTTGTTTTAATTTTTTTATCGCTCGCTTTACTTTTCGAGAAAAGGGATTAAAAAAATCTCGAAAAGTAATTTGAGAGATCAAATGGATATAGTCAATTTCTTGTACATCTTCGAAGGTATCTGCTTCAGGCAAAAATCCATTATAAATGCTATCAAATTGAAACACGTGTGCATCGATTCCACGGTCGCGTAAATAACGCGCCAAGGAAAAAAAATTGTTATTCATATTGTTAATTAAGGCAACTCTCATTTACCCAAGCCCTGTTCTTGCATAATTGATTGAATACCCCGTAGGCTCCGGAATCTCAGATCTTGTAATATATCACTCTCTAAATTGAGCCCGCAACGCTCTTCAAGTTCTGCAACAAAAGAAACGAAAGCAATTGAGCTCATTAAATTCGCATCCAAATAATCTATATCCAACAGGCATTCCTGAGATATTCCATCAATTACTGCGTAAACTTTAAATATATCCAATAAATCATCCAACTTGTAAAACCCCATCTTTCATCAACAAATGATTGTCTATCTTAATCGAAGTGTGCCTTACAATATGATCAAGATGAAAAGGGACATCATTCTGCCCACCAATGGTTTTATTGGAACCAATCCCTAAATGGGCTGTCCCGAGGCAACCCTCATCTTCCAACATATTTCCACTTAAGGCTGCTTTAGGATTCAAACCAATGCCAAACTCAGCAATCACACGAGTCGCTGGATTATTCAAGCGATCAAATATTTGATTCAAAATATCTGCTTTCTCACCTTCAATTTTGACGACGCGACCTTTCTCCACAAATAATTTTAAGGGTGACAAGAGCAGCCCTAATTCACGGCAAGGAATACTCCCATCCACCACGATCACTCCTTCTGTCAAGTGCTCAACCGGCGGAATATTGACTTCTGCATCTGGAGGAGAGGCTAAAATTCCTTTCTCATAACACCAACCTGGTGCGGAATTTGCAACTCGACCCTCCAGCACTAGATGTAAGTCTGTTCCTGCCTGCGTGGTCAAATGCGCCTTTTTACCAGCTGTTAAAATATTCGCTAGATGATTAGCCTGTTTCGATAAAGCTCTAAAATCCACATACAAAGCCGGACTAGCCAGCACTGCAAAAGAATAATCCGGCAAACTTAAATAACGCGCCCCCCTTTCACTAGCGGCGAGCCGAGCTTTGGTATGAGCCATCGACATTTTCCTCAGACCAAAAATCACCTCTGCTTTGCACATTTTCTCTGCTACCTCGGCAGGAGGTTCCATGCCATGCATCCCTACAGAAGGCACATTGACCTGTTCGATCACCAAACCCTTTGATGCCGCATACTCACAGATAAACGCTCCTGCAGCCGCAGTATCTGGATCAGCAATTAAAATAGCCTGTTCACCTGCTTGTAAATTCGCACAATTTAATACTAAGGTCTCTGCACCTTTACGATATAAATCTACATCCTGCGGATTAAACATTTAAGCCCTCTTCGTTTTATTAATTAATTTTTTTAACTTATCGAGCCCCTTTTGTACTTGCTGCTCTGCCTCGGCAAACATAGAAACCCTTACAAAACGGTCACAGCTTTTCCCATAGCCTACGCCAGGTACTACACAAACACCCTCTTCTTTGAGAAGCCGATCGCAAAATTTTTGAGAATCCAATTCCGAATCGCCCAAGGAAACAAAGAAATAAAACGTCGCAGTCCCAGGCAAATAGCTTAAACCGATTTTGTCCATATATTGCCGCAAGCGTTCACGTCGCTCCACAACCTCTTTCATTTGGGGCTTGGTAACCGTAAGGATTTCTGAAAAGTATTTCGCAACATAAAGTGACAAGACTGTAGGTGCGCAGGTAATCATATGCTGATTCAGCTTTAAAATTTGTTGAATCAGTGCAGGATTAGCAATCAAGTAACCAATGCGCCATCCTGAAATTCCAAAATTTTTGGAAATAGAATTCACAATAATGGAATGTTTTTTCTCCCGATCTAAATTACCAAGTGAAATAAACTCACTTTTATCCCGTACAAAATCACTATATGCCTCATCAGACAAAATGAAGAGATTATATTTTTCAGCCAAATGATAGAGATGTGACAGCTCCTCCAAAGTCATCACGCTACCACGGGGATTATTAGGATTGTTAATAATAATCAAACGAGTACGATTGGTAATATACCGCTCAAAATCATAAACACTTTCATGATAAGGTACCCCGACCGGCACCCCATAACATAATTTCACCTGCTCAGTGTAACTTACCCAGGCTGGCTCATAAATTAAGACCTCATCGCCCGGATTCAGAATAGCGAGCATTGCCATATAAATTGCAATTTTTGAACCTGCTGTTACCAGAATTTCAGTTTCAGGATTAAACTTGACATCATACTCAGAAAGAAAATAATCTGCCAAACATTGCCGCAACTCTGGAATACCCATAGAATGGCAATAGTGGTAAAGCTTGGGCATAGGCAAAGCATTAAAGTCAAAAAGGGGGATATCAAAAAAAGCTTCGCCAAGCGAGAGGACGATGGTTTCTTCTCCGCGCTGCTGACGCTCATACACCATGGTATTGTATTTGATAGACATTGCCTGATCGATATTCGCAACAACTTGCGAGGCTTTAAAGAAATGATTGGGCTTGATGGAGGGGTGGACCTTACTTGACTTAGCTGTATTACGCTTCTCAACTGCCCAAGCTCTAATTTTATTTTTTTGAATTTTCCCAGATGCCGTAAAAGGAAAGTTCTCTAATTCAAACAAATAATCTAATTGTTGCGTTGTATCTAGTTTTTCTCTGCAATATTGGATAATTTTGCTCTTCAACACCGAAAAGTCAAAACCCAAAAGTGGCTTAATCACCCCAATAATTTCCTCACCAGCAATATCGTGTTGAACGCCCACTACCGCGCATAACTCCACCCCTTCAACCTGTGAAATTATAGCTTCAATACTGGCAGGGCTAATATTGACGCCCCCTTTAATAATCATATCTTTTTTACGATCTTGAATCCGCAATTCTCCAGCGTCCGTCAGCACACCGACATCCCCCGTCATGAAATATTGACCCTGCAGAAAATCTTCTACATTGAGGCCAACATATCCCTGCATGAGGTAAGGAGTTTTCACTCCTATCTCACCTTGTTCCATCAATTTTAATTCTATCCCCGGCAAAATAGAGCCAGCACTCGTGCGGGAAACTGGAATCAGAGGTGATTCAGTAGTTAAAAATAAAGTCTCTGACAAGCCATAATTTTCATATAATGCAATGCCATAATGTTGCTGAAATTGTGTCTTTAATTCTGGTCTAAGTGGCGCCGTTCCAACCAATCCTAAAATTTTGGTTTGATGGCAATATTCAAGACCCTCTGAATTTTTATCCAATTTCATCAGCATGGAAATAATCGTTGGAATAAACCAAATGACATTAACCTGATATTGAATAATGGGCTTCCAAAACTGTAGAATTGAACGCGCATTGAATGCAGGCGCAATCACCACGCTGCCCTCTGCTAAATAAGGGATTAACAACAGATTGTAGTATCCCCCTAAATAAGTCATAGGTAAATAATTAAGGAAACGCCGTCCCTTTTCAATCCCCAATGTTTTAATAAAGAGTTGCGCATTATTCACTAAACTCCCAACTGTATGCATTACACCTTTAGGATCTGCCGTGGTTCCAGAAGTATAAACAATGATCGCTAAATTTTCCAAACTGGGTGAGTCAAGCACAGTCCCTTTTACTTTTTCAATTACATCTGAAGTAACAACCAAACGTTTCACCGCATGCTCTAAAGAGTGATAAGCTTTGGCATGTACTTGGTCCATCAACCAAGCAGAAGCTTTTGAATGCGTCAAAACAAATTGTGTATGAGACTCTGACCATTGTGGGTTTACGGGCACTACTGTCACACCCGCATATAAGCAACCGAAGTATAGTTTCGCAAAAAAAACGGAATTATCCAGTGTAATCGCAAGGCGATTACCTGCCTTCAACCCTTGCTTTACAAGCCAATGGGCCAAACTGATGGCTTCATTATAAAATTCCTCATAAGAATATTCCTGGCCCGTTAATGAATCAATTAAAAAAACCTGATCACCTTGCTTATTCAGCATTAACACTCTCCTAATTTCTATGCTTCGCTGGCATTACCATAGCGGGCCTTGCAAATACTTTTTGATTATTGTCCACATTGGCAACGACCACTGCACCGGGCCCTACATGAACACTCTCACCAATAGTCACATAGTCAGCAATACTTACGCTCATTGCTATCACCGCCTTTTTTTTAATACGACTACTACCACCAATCATGCTATTCGCCATCACCAATACATCCTCTTCCAACACCACATTATGACCAATTTGAACATGACAATCAATTTTACAACCTTGACCAATGATTGTATCTGCCAATGCCCCTTTTGCTACCGAACTGTGCACTCCAATCTCAACATCATCTCCTATTATCACTCGGCCAATATGCGGAAAATTCTCATACTCACCTTTTTCGTTATAAATATGACCCAAGCCTGGCGCTCCCAGGTGACAGCCCGCTAAAATTGTTACATTGTTGCCTAGAATAACCTGATCATAAACATAGTTATGACCTTCTAAGACCGTCCCAGCACCAATTTCTGAACGACCAATATAAACATAAGGGCCAACAACAGCCGTTGGGTCTATTTTTGCTTCAGGATGAATCATTGCAGTAGGATGAATACCTGGCGTTGGTTTTTCCTGAAAAAATGTGTTGCCAATTCGCAAAAAAACAAGTTTGGGTTGATCTGTTATAATAAAAAATTTTTCTGGAAAAATATCTGTTTTCACATCAGCATCACAAATTATAACCTTAGCTTTTGAGGCCGCAATAAGCTTTTCTGCATCTGCTCTACCAGACGCAATCCAAATCAATGTTTCACAATCTGCTCTATCAGGCGCAGACAACCTCACCACCTCTTTTCCTGTTTTATCACCCACCACATGAATAGCAAAATCTGCAAGGCAGCTTAACATCGTATCTATGCTTAACTTATTCATAAATATGTTTATCATAGTAAGTTTCTGGATGAATCAGAGAATAAATAACTGGATGCCCATCTTGAGCATGTTCAGCAGGCGTCCGATGGTCATTGGGAATCAAGATCCCATTTTGATAAGCTTTCCAATAAATCCAAGAAGAATCAGAGATATAAAATGACTCTTCAAACAAATTAAACTCAGGCTCTTTATCATAGGCCTCATATAATAAGCCAAATTCTTTGGGCTTATTATTTTTCCAAAAATCAAGATTATTCAGAGCAGTCATTCCTCCATGACTAGCCACCCCAACAGTTTTAATACCCAGCATTTCATTCAACAGTATTAAGTCTCGTCGCAAGCAGATGGCAGGATTCTCTTGCCAAATCATGGCTTGATCGATAATCTCTGAATGATAACCAATCTCATGCCCAGCATCTCGAACTGCTTTCAAAATTCTATAATTTTCAAAAGAAAACGCATTATATTCATTGGCATGCAGCCTAATGAAAAAAGTAGCCTTAATATCTAAGGCACTAAAAATATCCAAAATACGCTCTACTTTTTTTACTGAAACATCAACATCAACTCGATTAACTACAATTTTATGCTTCGTATTATTTCTTTTATAATCTAAATAATCCTGACACCGAATCACGTGATAGCCCGCCCGCACATAGGCCTCCATGTAAGTCTTCAAATTTGTCCAGGTAAATGAAAATTCCTTCATTTTTTCTCACTTTTCGCCGTATATTTCATATAAAAAGTCCAAGGAATTAACTCCATTTTAGCCATTAAATAAAAGAAAGGACGCATTCTTTCAAAAGTCCGCTTATATGTTTTGAAATCTTGAGCAGTGCGTCTAGACTGGGTCATAAATCCCAAAAAAGTCTCTTCATCAACTCCTAAGCGTTTTTTTAAATAATCCACAGATTCATATTCGGCTTTCGGAGCTTTCCTTAACTCAGCCATGGCCCACTCTCTATCTAATTGGCCCGAGCGTACTTCTGCTGAAAACCCATTCGATCGTTGATCCACATCAAATCGCCTTGGATTAAGATAAGTATGACCGAAAGTACAAGTGCGATTTTCTAAATGATGCCCTCCATACCATTTCCAGCCAAATTGCTTTGTCAAAAATTCTTTAGTTGGCTCTTTTTGATAGTCCAAATACCAAAGTGGTCTAATTTTTTTTAACCTATTAAATAACATCCACTTCAGTTGAGAAGATAACCACATCATGGGGAGAGATTTAAATTTTATACGATGACCAAAACGCTTACAAACGCTCTGAATGTATTTAGCATCCATGTACGCCCAACCAAGGGGCGCAACCCCTTCAGTCCTAAAAGAATGACCCTCGAAAATATATTTAATCCCGTACTTTTTTGCTGCAATATTTAAGGTTGCAGCCAACCCTAAATCTGTTGACATATCAATTTCCATAATACCCGCTTTAAAAAAAGCTCTGAGTATTTCATCGTATTCTTCATTATCAACAACATAGGTCCATAAATCAACATTTGTTGCACTTAAAACATTACGAATATTTTCAACTGCAATATTGGAATTATATGTATTATCAAAATGAACCGCCAAAGGTCTAAGGCCATATTCTTTGGCCAAATGGATCATATAAGAAGAGTCGCACCCGCCACTCACCCCTACAATAACGTCATATTTTTTATTTTTACCTGCTCTTTTAATTTCATCAACAATTTTCTGAAAAGCAGCTTTTCCAGACACCCCCCCAGGATATTGCATCATGAGCTGATCATACTGAGCACAATAATTACAAACCCCCTCTACATCAAATTGGATAGAAGGCGTTTTATTATTATAAACGCAACGCTTACACCACTTAGTAATTCCTTTAAAACGTTGCTCCCATTCAGCCTGCCAAGCAACCTCATCTGTAAAAATTTCTTTCGCCAACATCAAAACAAAACCTTAGTTAATGTTTCCCGGGTCGGAAAGCTTGTTAATACTGCACGATTTTTACCCTGATATACAACCATACTCCCCGCCGCAACCGCTGATGCCCCAGCCTGAACCGCTTCTTTGAAGTCTAGCAAATTTCCAGCCCCCCCACAAGCAATGACAGGAACTTCCACCCCTTCTGCAACCATCTTAATAAGCTCCAAATCGTACCCATCCATCATCCCATCCTGATTGATCGATGTAAGCAGTATTTCTCCAGCCCCTTGCTTCACCACATTTTGAGCGTAGGCAACAGGATCGATATTTATTTTCTTTCGCCCACCTTGAGTGTAGACATGATACTTTCCCAGCCAATTTTTCTTGGCATCGATAGATACTACAACACTTTGAGCCCCATAAATTTTCGAAATTTGCGTGATGAGTTCAGGATGGTCAACTACAATGGAGTTAAGCACCACCTTTTCAACACCCAAAGCAAATATCTTTTTAGCATTTTCTAAAGAACAAATCCCCCCACCATAAGTAAAAGGCATAAAACACTCTGATGCAATCTCTGCAATGATTTTAAAAGGCGGCTCTTTGTTTTCTGTTCCCGCTGCAATATCTAAAAAAACAAGCTCATCAACTTCTTGCTCATTATAAATTCGAACTGTATTAATTGGATCTCCAACATACCGAGGATTTTTAAACTGAACAGTTTTAACAAGACTATTATTCTTTAATAACAGGCAAGGCATCACACGAGTTTTTATCATAGTCTAAGTCCGCTCAATAAAATTTTTTAGTAATTGCAATCCAAACCGATGGCTTTTTTCAGGATGAAATTGAACGCCCCAAATATTACCTTTGTTTACAGCTGAAACGAAAGCCCCCCCATATTCAGTGGTTGCCAAAATTTCAGCAGCTTCCCGACATTCCACATAATAAGAATGTGCAAAATAAAAACGCGCTTCTATTTCAAGCCCATAAAACAAAGAATTATAATCAGTGGCCCGAATCTCATTCCAACCCATTTGTGGAACGCGTAAGGCAGACTGGCTCTTAAAATCAAATCTTCTGACCTCTCCAGCAATCCATCTTAATCCAGGCAGCTCCCCTTCTTCACTTTTCTCAAACAAAAGTTGCATCCCCAGACAAATGCCTAAAATAGGTGTTTTTTGCTCAACGACTTTGCGTTCCAGCACATTCATAAGTCCAGAATGCTGCAAATTGAGCATTCCCTTGTCAAACGAACCCACTCCAGGCAATAACAACTTATTGGCCTGCATAATTTGAGTCTCATCAGAGGATAACGTGGCTTTGACACCTATACGTTTAAACATATTTACAATGGAGCCAATATTCCCCACTCCATAATCAATGATAATGATTTCCATTTTATCCCTTCTATTCAAAATCAAAATATACAGAGGACTCAATCAAATCCGCAAGCTGGACTGCCTCTTGCCGATCTCGACCTTTTGTAATGACATACCCGACTCGCCGCAAACTATCCACCAGTCCTATATGTTGACCCCCTGGTTTAATCGTAATGCCAAAATCTACAACTGAAGATTGTGCAACTAATTCACGATCATAACGTACATTCTTTATTATACCTTGCCCTGGCGGATTAAAAAAACGATATACACATCCTTGATTAGACTGAATTGTCAAATTAGGCACATCTCCACACAAGATCTTCGCCAATTCTTGGGGAGCGTTTACTCCCGTTACAACCTCTATAATCGTATTGAAAAGATGCCCACCACCTCCGCGCATACCAATTTCTACAAGCTTTAATTCTCTGCCAGGTGTAATGATCAATTCCAAATGGGTCATACCACTCTGTATTCCCATTACTTCTGTAGCACGAACAGCTAATTTTTTTACCATTTTCAGCATATCTTCATCAAGATCTGCAGGAAAATTTAGAGAGGTCGCTACTCGAAATCGTGAGTCGGCTTTTATTTTATCACTGATTGCTAGAGGGATCACTTGTCCCTGGTAGACTATACTGTCAATTGTTAACTCAACTCCATCGATAAATTGCTCTGCAATAAGTCGATTATTTTTTGCAAACGGCTGAGCATGCGATATGGCTTGCCGCAACTCCTCTGAGTTATTTGCGATCATAATGCCCCGCCCGCCGCCTCCACAATCTGTAGGTTTAACCACCAAAGGAAAACTTATTTTTTGAGAAATGCTCTCTACAGATGCATCTTTATCAAAAACATGATATTGAGGCTGTGGCAATTCTTCTACACCCCATACCTCTCGCATAATCCCTTTATCGTTACCACAAATCCCACTTAAAAGTGAAGGACCAATTAAATTGAGCTTTTGCGAAGCAAAAAATCCAGCCCTCGTTCCAAAGTCATTAACAGGCATGATCCCTTTAATATTCTTTTGCCTCGCATATTCCAATACACCTTCACGATCACCGATATCAATGACCGCATGATAATCTGCATATTGGAACCCGGGGGCACCTGCATCTCTGTCAATACAATGCACCTCATAACCCAACTGGCTCACACTTTTTATTGTCTTTACATAGTAATTCCCACCACCTAAAATCAATATTTTTTTTGCCATTAGCTTCTCTCTCCTTTTCATTTTAAGAGATACATGCAGTACTCGTAATCTAAATAATCATTTCTCAAAATTATGCGCTTAGTCATTTTCTTTGCTATTCGCAATGCTTGTCCCTCTGGCATATGAAAAGCTCCCGAATGCTGGAAATCAACAAATGTAGACATAAAATCAACAGCAACCCCCAGTTTTGCTAATTTAAAAAATTGTGCCAGCATTTCTTCAATATATTCCATTTCATCCTGCATAGATAATTGATGATTAAAAATACCTACTGAACAAACTAAATCATAAGTTTCTATTGTTTCTTCCTGAATATCCATAACTCTTAAATCTAGGCTTGGAAATTTTTCCTTTCCTATTTGAATTAGCTCTGGATTAATATCCACCCCTGTATAACAAACATTCGGAGCATACTCTGCCAAAAAATGCCCCATGTCTCCAAATCCACAGCCAACCTCTAAAACAGAAACTATTTTTTTATTATGAATAAAATTATTTATTTCAAGTATTTTCTCGAAACGCAGCTCTTGTCTTGCTTGATCCCCACCCCAGCCAAGTGTTTTTAAATCATATCCAAATTGGGATAGTCTTTCATTATAGCGCTTAATAGTTGCCAGTTTATCATTCAGTTTCATAGAAAAGCCTCTAAATTTTTATAAAAAATATTTTCTAATTTTTCAACAGATATTATTCTATTTTTCAATATGCAATCTTCAATGCTCGCTATAACATCTTGAATAGTATGCTCAGGAAAATCAGAACCAATAATTAATCGACGATCT